>NZ_DBLXSO010000001.1:0-109825 GCF_057878315.1 Jutongia sp.
TATGCATTTGTCCTAAATTTCATGGAACGGGAATTAGAAAAGAAGTTTTCTAATTGACATACTTCGGTAAACCGATTTAATATCTTAAAAAAGGGGGTCAGAAGTATGATTATTGATGAACTTTTGGGCGATATGAAAATGAGTAGATATAAGCTGAGCAAGTTGAGTGGTGTTCCACAGGCAACAATATCTGATATCTGCTGAGGAAAGACTGCTATGGAGAGATGTTCGACAGGAACAATATATAAGATAGCAAAGGCTTTAAACGTTACAGTCGAATCGCTGCTGGAGCCACAGGAGTATGAACAGACCGGAGAGACAGAGCATCGAAGTTCATTTGAGACATTTAAAAGTAATATCTGTCATAGAGTAAAAGACATGGGAGATCTCGATTTTATCATCAATACATTAGAAAGTAATATTATTGTTGAATTATTTCAAAAGAAATGGTATCCGGAAGCGTTATATATGCTTGGTATGGTTGATTATCTTTCGCGAGAGAATAGTTTGCCAATCTGTACGAATTACAATGATATTCGGAGCCATAAACTGGCATAGTCGATATTATCCTTCCAGTGTGCTGATTCAAGCGGCTGTTATGCATAGTGATGAAGTGAAGGAGGAAGCGAGACGGAATGCGATACCGGAGTTTATGCGGTTTAATATTGTGGAATGTGAGGTGAGGAATGTTGTCTGATTTTCCAAGAGTAATTGGGCAACACTCAATAATCTCTTCACAGACATTTTACACAGATTTGACCTGAACAGGATAGTAGATTTTACCTTTCCCATATATGATTAAGTCATCGTGAATAAAGCGATGGCTTTTTCTTTTGCAGTTTTGCAATTACATAGAAAGGAAATGAATCAATTATGAAGGCGAAAATGAAAACATATCTGCATCACCCGGGTTCACTGGTCGTCTTACTGCTGACGATACTATCCGCGGTGATCACGGTGGCGGCGCTAGGTTCGCTGATCGTTTATATTCTGGTAAAGGGAGTGCCGCATCTGACACCGCAGCTGTTTGCGTGGACGTATAATTCGGACAACGTTTCGATGCTGCCGGCGTTGATCAACACACTGCTGTTGACGGTGCTTGCGATCCTGATTGCAGGACCGCTCGGAATCTTTGCAGCGATCTACATGGTCGAATATGCGAAGAAGGGCAATAAGATCGTTGGTCTTGTCCGTGTGACGGCAGAGACGTTGTCCGGTATTCCGTCAATCGTGTATGGTCTGTTTGGTATGTTGTTTTTCTGTGGGGCATTGCACATGGGATATTCGCTGATCTCCGGAGCACTTACGGTGGCGATCATGGTGCTGCCAACGATCATGAGAACCAGCGAGGAGGCATTGTTGGCGGTGCCGAAAAGCTACCGCGAAGGAAGCTTTGGACTGGGAGCGGGAAAGCTTCGAACTGTGTTTCGGACAGTGCTTCCATCGGCAGTACCGGGAATTTTGTCCGGCGTGATCCTTTCGATCGGTCGTATCGTTGGTGAGACGGCGGCACTGATCTTTACGGCAGGAACGGTAGCTGCGGTTCCAAAGGTAAATGCCGGAGTGAAGGGGTTCTTTGGGTCTTCGGTCAGAACACTTTCGGTTCATATGTATAACCTTTCCAAGGAGGGACTGCATACGGATCAGGCATTTGCAACGGCGGTTGTGCTTCTGGTATTTGTCATTGTGATCAACTGTCTGTCCAATCTCGTAGCAGGAAGGTTGAAATCTAAGGTTTGATGAAAAGCAAATAATCTGCGCAAGCAGTTCAGATATATCAAAAGATGCAGGGGGCAGAATTTTTGACCCTGGCATCATAACATTGATCAGATTAAGAAAAGAGGAGTAAAAATGGATTCAGTATATTCAAGTGTTGTGGTACAGGCAACGGAGCATCCGGCAGCGGCACAGACAAAGTTTCATGTGGATAAGTTAAATTTACATTATGGCAGTTTTCATGCACTCAAGGATATCAGCATTGATATTCCGCAGAACCGGATCACAGCGTTTATCGGACCTTCCGGCTGTGGTAAGAGTACATTTTTAAAGTCCCTGAACCGGATGAATGATCTGGTGGAGGGCTGTAAGATTGAGGGAACGGTTCTTCTTGGCAACGAAGACATTTACGGTGATATGGATGTGAATCATTTGCGCAAGCGGGTCGGTATGGTGTTCCAGAATCCGAATCCGTTTCCGATGAGCATTTACGATAACATTGCTTACGGACCAAGAACCCACGGAATCCATTCCAGACAGAAGCTGGATGCGATTGTAGAGAAGTCCCTGCGTCAGGCAGCGATCTGGGATGAGTTAAAGGATCGTCTGAAAAAGTCCGCACTCGGTCTTTCCGGTGGACAGCAGCAGCGTCTCTGTATTGCGAGGGCATTGGCAGTAGAGCCGGAGGTTATCCTGATGGATGAGCCGACTTCGGCACTAGACCCGATCTCAACCGCTCATATCGAGGAACTTGCTTTGGAGCTGCAGAAGGATTACACGATCATTATGGTAACCCACAATATGCAGCAGGCAACGCGTATTTCCAGCAAGACGGCATTCTTTCTGCTGGGAGAGATGGTGGAATATAACGACACGGAGAAACTGTTTTCTATGCCGGAGGATAAGAGAACGGAAGATTACATTACCGGTCGTTTTGGATGATGCCGCAGGATCTGATGAATTAGAAATGAAAATAGAAGAGAGGAAGATAGCATGAGAACGCATTTTGACAAGCAGTTAGATAAATTAAATGATGAGCTGATCGAAATGGGAAGCATGATCGAAAAAGCGATCGAGCATACCATCAAGGCTCTGGTGACGCAGGATATTGATCTGGCAAACTATGTGATCGAATCCGATGAGCAGGTCAACCGTCAGGAGAGAGATATTGAATCATTGTGTCTGAAGCTTCTGTTACAGCAGCAGCCGGTAGCGAGAGATCTGCGTCAGATTTCCTCTGCGCTGAAAATGATTACGGATATGGAGCGTATCGGAGATCACGCCGCTGATATTTCGGAGATCATTGTAACGCTGCTTCGCCGCAATGAGCCTTATATCAAGCATCTGGATTATATCCAGAACATGGCGAAGGAGACATCGGTGATGCTGGTGGGAAGTGTTGATGCATTTGTTAACCGCAATCAGCTTCAGGCAGCAGCAGTCATTGAAAAGGATGATGTGGTCGATGAACTGTTTCATCAGGTACAGACGGAGTTGGTGCAGCTGATCCATGAGGATCCGAATTGCGGTGAACAGGCGACGGATCTTCTGATGATTGCAAAATACTTTGAGAGAATTGGAGATCACGCAACCAATATATCAGAATGGGTGATCTTCTCGCTGACCGGAGAGCATGTCCATGGCAGGCTGATCCGGGAGGCGGAATAGGAGGTGCATTCTTATGAAGGCATATGAATGGATGAAGAAACACACGAACTGGCAGGAGAAAACGGTGGGAGGTGTCTGGCTGATCCTTCATGTGATGCGCTGGATGCTCATCGGCTGTGTTCTTGGACTGGTATTTTGTCTTGGAACAGGAAGCAGCGATTATCAGAATGCCATAGGCGGTGCGGGAGCCCTGTTTGCAATGCTGCCGGGTGCCGTTCTTGGAATGGCACTTCTTCTGGGCGGCGAAGGAAAACGTGCATGAGCTCCGCAAATGGATATGAAAAGGATGAAACGATAAATGATCAGAAAGAAAAATGGAAAAGGGCTGCTGTTGCTTCTTATCACAGGGGCACTTCTGATGACAGGAAGCACCGGATGCAGTAAGCAGGCAGCGGATACGAAGCAGAAGGTGGAAGGACTTGACAAGCTCGGACAGATCGGGGTGATCTCCAGAGAGGAGGGATCCGGAACGCGTGGAACGTTTGCGCAGCTTGCCGGGTTTGTGCAGGAAAATACAGATAAGGATCAGACGGTAAAGGATGCAAAGATTGCAGACGATACCGCATCTGTTTTAAATATGGTTGGCAGTGATCGATCGGCGATCGGCTATGGATCTGCCGGTATTATGGTCAGCGATTCGCAGGTAAAGGTGCTGTCTGTCGGAGGCGTAGAGCCGGGGAAGAACAATGCAGGATATCCGCTCAGCCGTTCCTTTTATCTGGTGTGGAGTGGAAAATTAAATGATGTGGAAGATGACTTTATGCGTTATATCCGGGGTGCCGGACAGGAGATTGTGAGCCAGTCTTACACGGCAGTAGGAAAGCAGAGCAGCTTCCTGTCCCTGAAGCCGAAGGGAAAGATCACAGTGACCGGTTCGACGTCGGTTGGACCACTTTTGGAATGTCTTGCCGAAGAATATATGAAGTTAAATCCGAAGGCGGTCATTACCGTGAAGCAGACTGATTCCAGCGACGGAATCCGTCAGACAATGCAGGGAAAATGTGATCTTGGCATGAGCTCCAGAGATCTGAAGGACAATGAAAAAGAGATCTTGGATTATGAGTCGATCGCAAGAGATGAGATCGCGGTGATCGTGAATAAGGAGAATCCACTCGAGGATATTTCGCTGGAACAGCTGGAAAAGATATATACCGGAAAGATTAAAGAATGGCAGAAGCTGTATGACTGACAAAAATACAGAATGACATGATATAGGGGTTATGTAAAAAGTTTTTACATACTTTTTACATAACCCCTATATAGCATTTACATGGCATTGTTATGATGAAAATGTAAAAAGTAGAATGAAGAATAAGTGAAGAGACGAATCAGGACGTACACATTCAATGAGGTATGTGTAAAGATCCGGAAAAATGGAGGAAAAAAGATGAACAGTACGGTTCAGATCGCATTTGGATTGCTGGGAGGTCTGGCATTATTCCTGTTTGGAATGAATTTGATGAGTGAGTGTCTGCAGAAGGCAGCAGGCGAGAAAATGAAGGCAATTCTTGCACTTTTAACGAAAAATCCGATACTTGGTGTTTTGGCAGGTGCTTTGACGACGGCTGTTTTACAGAGCAGCAGTGCGACAACAGTTATGACGATTGGTTTTGTCAGTGCGGGACTGATGAGTCTTCCGCAGGCAATTTCTATTATACTTGGTGCCAACATTGGTACAACAATGACGGCGCAGATCATTGCATTTAAGATCAGCGATTATATTTATCTGATCATTTTTGCAGGCTTTATCATTTCCTTTATCTGCAAATCCGAGAAGGTGAAAAACATCGGTCAGACAATTTTTGCTTTTGGTGTTCTTTTCCTTGGGATTGAGACGATGGGAGATGTCATGAAGCCGCTGGCGGCAAGCCCGGTATTCACGGCAATGATCGCAAAGGTAGCACATATTCCGGTGCTTGGTGTCTGTGTGGGAACATTGATGACACTTGTTGTACAGAGCAGCTCGGCAACGATTGCGGTGCTGCAGAATTTTGCAGAGCAGGCGGGACCGGATGGAACAACAAGTATTCTTGGTCTTGCGGGTGCGATCCCGATCCTGCTTGGTGATAATATTGGTACAACGATCACTGCACTGCTTGCCAGTGTTGGTCAGTCAAGAGATGCAAAGCGTACCGCACTTGCGCATTGTATGTTTAATGTCAGCGGAAGTCTGATCTTTATCTGGTTTGTGCATCCGTATGCAAAGCTGATCCAGTATATTTCCCCGAAGGGGGCAGAGGTTGATGTGATCTCACGTCAGATTGCGAATGCGCATACCGGCTTTAACTTTATTATGACACTTCTCTGGCTCCCACTGATCTGGCTGCTGGTGAAGATCGTTATGTTTATTATTCCGGGAGAAAAGGATGAGAAGGATGCATCACAGCCGATGTATCTGGACAATAATCTGGTCAATCAGCCGACAGCGGCACTTCGTCTGGTATCTCAGGAGGTGATCCGGTTGAGCGGACTGGTAAAGGAGATCATTAACGATATTTCGGATGTGGCAGGCTTAAAAGATTGGACTTATGTGGAGGATCTGCAGAGTAAGATCCAGGTCGTACAGAATCTGGATGAACGGATCACGGAATATCTGACTAACCTGTTTTCGGCAGGTGTTCTGACCGAGGAGCAGGCAACACAGACGGCAGGTATCATGTATGTGCTCAGCGATGTCAACCGTCTTGCATTGTTGTGTGGCGATATTCTTGCGGTATTTGAGGAGGAGGGGAATAAGTCCTCCAAGAAATCCGTGCTTTCCAAGGACGCCTCCAGAGATCTGGAGAAGAGTCTGAAGCTGATCGGCGATATGTATGATGCTTCCCTGAAGGTAATGGAAACCGGTGATAAGGACAATGCCGCTAAGATCATTAAGAAGAGAGATAAGATTCTGGAACTTGATCTGAAGCTTCGCAAGGATCATATGAAGCGTGTCAGCACCGGAAAATGTAAAGCGAGTCTGACCTCTTCCTTTAATAAGATCCTTCACAGCATTGACCGAATGGGAAACAGTTGTGTTAATATTGCGGATGCGGTCATGGAGTCCGTTGATTTTGGATATTTTAATTAAGCGTACGCAATGAATTTGTGATATACTCAACCTAAAAGGATAGAAAGGCGGGACGGCTATGGCATTAATTTATATTGTGGAGGACGACAAAAATATCAGCGAGATTGAGAGCTTTTCGCTCAAAAACGCGGGACATCAGACGGTGGAATTCCCGGATGGACGTTCCTTCTATAAGGAACTGGCAGAGAAGAAGCCGGATCTGATCCTGCTTGATATTATGCTGCCGGATGAGGATGGTCTGTCAATCCTTCGGAAGATCCGCGAGAAAAGAGAGACGAAGAGGATTCCGGTGATCATGGTGACAGCGAAAACGACAGAGATTGATAAGGTGAAGGGACTTGATAATGGTGCGGACGATTATATGACGAAGCCGTTTGGAGTTATGGAGCTGGTTTCCCGTGTCAAGGCACTTCTTCGAAGAACAGGAGAGCAGGATGCGGAGAAGGTGATCAAGATCGGGGATCTTGTGATCGATGACGAGAAACGAAAGGTTTTTGTGTCAGGCAGTGCGGTAGAGCTTACTTATAAAGAGTATGAGTTGTTGCATTATCTGGCGCAGAATCAGGAGATCGTGCTTCCCAGAGACAGCATTATGGAGCATATCTGGCATGCAAACTGTGAGATTGAATCGCGCACGCTCGATGTGCATATCAAGACACTGCGTCATAAGCTTGGAGATGCAGGAAAATATATTAAAACCGTACGGAATGTCGGGTACTGCATGAATCTTGTGTAGAAAAGGGAAAGACTTGACATATAACGCAGGAAGGAGAAAAGTAAAACTGCCGGAATGGTCTACATAACATTAAAAAAAACTGTTCCGGCAGAGGAAAGGAATTGATGGATGAAACGGCGGATTAACATTTTATGTATGATATTGACGGTGATCACAATATTGGAGACAGTAGCACTTTCTGCGACTGTCTTTTATGGTGTATTGACGAAGGAAGTCATTCAGGATCTAAGAAATTCGGCAGATGTGATGGTCGAGTCGGATGCGTGGCAGATGGTGTCAGATCCGGCAAATGTCCATATGGAAAATACACCGAAGCATCTTCGTATCACGCTGATCAACCCGGATGGTAATGCAGTCTGTGACAGCGATGCGGATGTGAGGGGCATGGGAAACCACAAAAATCGTCCGGAGATTGCATCCGCATTTTCAAAGGGAGAGGGCAAGGCGGTGCGTAATTCACAGACACTCGGCAAAAGTGCGTTTTATTATGCGGTACGGCTGGATAATGGTTATGTGCTGCGTATCTCCAAGGAGGTCAGCAGTATGACGGGAATTTTGCTGAGCACCGTGCCAAGGCTTGTTGTTCTCAGTGTTCTTCTGTTTGCGGCATGTGTGATCCTGTCCCACGCATTGACGAAAAGTATCGTTAAGCCGATCGAGGAGCTTGCCAAGAATCTGGAGGGACCGGGCATGTATCATGTATATGAGGAGCTTGAGCCGTATGTGACAACGATACGTGCGCAGCATGAGGACATTATCCGCAATGCCAATATGCGGCAGGAATTTACGGCAAATGTTTCCCATGAATTGAAGACACCGCTGACCTCTATTTCCGGTTATTCGGAATTGATTGAAAATGGGATTGCGACAGGGGACGATGTGCAGAGATTTGCCAGAGAGATCCATAAGAGTTCGAACCGTCTTTTGACACTGATCAATGATATTATTCGTTTGTCTGAACTTGATGTGACAACGGAAGATATTATGGAGGAGCTTGATATCTGCGATATGGCGGCAAATTGTGTGGAGATGCTTCAAATGTCTGCAGAAAAGCATCAGGTGCAGCTTTCTTTCTCGGGAGAGCAGCAGATGGTGACGGCGAACCGGCAGATGATGGACGAGCTGATCTACAATCTGTGTGACAATGCGATCCGATATAATAATCCGGGCGGACGTGTGGATGTATCGGTTTACCGGGAGGTTGAGCGTGTTGTTCTCGAGGTGAAGGATAACGGGATCGGGATTCCGGAGAAGGATCAGGAACGCATTTTTGAACGTTTTTACCGCGTGGACAAGAGCCGTTCGAAATCGACGGGAGGCACCGGTCTTGGACTGGCGATCGTGAAGCATATCATTGCGCTGCACGACAATGTGAAGCTCGAGCTTCGCAGTAAGCTGGGCGAGGGAACAACAATATATGTTTATTTTACCAAATAACGGTTTCGTGGTTTTAACAACGGAAATTCTTCTTTGTTTTCGGTAATATAATTTCAGAACCGGAAAACAGACCGGTTTCGTGAAAATAAGTCTAACAATGCGGAAACGAGGGGGAACGACTATGGTACGTCAGGTAATAAAAATTGATGAAGAAAAATGCAACGGATGTGGCCTGTGTGTCAATGCATGTCATGAGGGAGCGATCGCTCTGGTGCACGGAAAAGCGCATCTGATGAGGGATGATTACTGCGACGGTCTTGGAGACTGTCTGCCGTCCTGCCCGACAGGGGCGATCTCATTTGAGCAGAGAGAGGCGGCTGCTTATGACGAGGCGGCTGTGCTGAAGGCGAAGGAGGAGAAGGCGGCAAAGGAGAAACAGATTCGGGCAAAGGCAATGGCGGGCGGCTGTCCGGGCAGCAGGATGATGCAGTTTGACAGAGCCTCAAGGAAGCAACAGCCTTCCGGCACGGAGCAGCTGCAGGGAGCAGTCAGCGAGCTTTCGCAGTGGCCGGTCCAGATTAAGCTTGCACCGGTGAATGCACCGTATTTTGATGGGGCAGATCTTCTGGTGGCAGCGGATTGTACGGCATATGCGTATGCATCCTTCCATCAGGATTTTATCCGCGGAAGAGTGACGCTGATCGGATGCCCGAAGTTAGATGATGTTGATTACAGCGAGAAGCTGACCGAGATCCTGCGCCGGAATGAGCTGCGCAGTGTGACGATCGTGCGCATGGAGGTACCATGCTGCGGCGGGCTGGAGCAAGCGGTTAAGACCGCATTACAAAACAGCGGCAAAATGATCCCGTGGCAGGTCAGAGTCATTTCGACAGATGGACGAATCCTGTCATAGACAGATATGAATATGGAATCCTGTAGGTGAGGAAAACGGCGGAATATTGCATTTCCGCCGTTTTTTCGTCGAAAATTGCAGCTGCTTTTATATTGATAAGCGGGCTTTGACTATCTTACAATAAATGAAAAGGAGTCCCGGATATGGGACAGCACAACGAAAAGGGGATAGGATATGGAAGTAATCAAAGTGTTAGTCGTGGATGATAACAAGCGGATCGTGACGATCCTGAAGGAAGCACTGGAGCGTGAAACGGATATGGAGGTGGTCGGAACAGCATCTGACGGAGAGGAGGCACTTCACAAGATATCGGCACTGCGTCCGGATGTCGTTCTGTTGGATCTGATCATGCCGAAGGTGGACGGACTCGGCGTGATGGAGCGCATGAAAAAGGGAGCTCCGACTCTGGCTCCGGAGTTTGTCGTTGTGTCGGCGGTAAGTCAGGAGCGCGTGACCGAGAATGCGTTTCGTCTCGGGGCTGCTTATTATATTCTCAAACCCTTTGACACCCGTGTGGTTGTGTCGCGGGTGCGGGCGGTTGGACAAAATGAGAAAGGCAGGGACAGGAACGAGCAGAGAGTTATCAATACGGTTTTTGAAAACAAGCACCGGAGAATGGAGGATTCCCTCGAATCGGATGTGACGGATGTGATCCATGAGATCGGTGTTCCGGCACATATTAAGGGGTACCAGTATCTGCGGGATGCGATCATCATGTCAGTCAATGATAATGAGATGCTCGGCGCGATCACGAAGGTGCTGTATCCGACGATCGCCCGCAATTATAAGACAACGTCAAGCAGGGTAGAGCGGGCAATCCGCCATGCTATTGAGGTGGCGTGGAGTCGTGGACGGATGGAGACGATCGAAGAATTGTTTGGTTACACTGTTAATTCCGGCAAGGGAAAACCGACAAACTCTGAATTTATCGCACTGATCGCAGATAAAATCCGTCTGGAATACAAGCTTCGTGCATGAGAAAGCACACTTAACTTTCCGTAAAAAACACTTTTCACAGGCTCTGAAATAAGGTATAATTATTTTAATGGAATGCACGGGTAATTCTGACACCATATCCGTGACATTCATTGGAGTTTACAAACTGAATGGAGGGTGTATATGAAAAACATATTATTTGTGGCTTCCGAGTGTGTACCATTTGTGAAAACCGGAGGTCTGGCAGATGTTGTGGGGTCTTTGCCAAAGTATTTCAACAAGAAAGAGTATGATGTGCGTGTTATGATTCCAAAGTACGCATGCATTCCACAGGAGTGGAAGGACAAGATGCAGTACAAGACGCACTTCTATATGGATTTGGCATGGAGAAGCCAGTATGTTGGTATCTTAGAGATGGAGTATGAGGGAGTTCATTTCTATTTTATCGATAATGAGTTCTATTTCGCAGGATTTCATCCATATGGCAATATTTTCGAGGATATTGAGAAGTTTGCATTTTTCTGTAAAGCAGCATTGTCTGCAATGCCTTCTCTGGATTTCCGTCCGGATATCATCCACTGCCATGACTGGCAGACAGGACTGATCCCGGTATATATTAAGGACAGCTTCAATGATAACCCGTTCTACCATGGTATCAAGACGATCATGACGATACATAACCTGAAGTTCCAGGGTATCTGGGATAAGCAGAAGGTCATTGACATCACAGGCTTGAACGAGTATTATTTCACCAGTGACAAGCTGGAGGCATATGGTGATGCCAACTATCTCAAGGGCGGTATCGTATATGCAGATATGGTAACGACAGTCAGCGATTCCTATGCGGAGGAGATCAAGATGCCGTTCTATGGAGAGCATCTGGATGGTCTGATGCGTGCGCGCAGCAATTGCCTGCGTGGTATTGTTAACGGTCTGGATTACGATGAGTACAATCCGGAGACCGATCCACTGATCTACGCCAACTACAATGCCAAGACATTCCGTAAGGAGAAGATCAAGAACAAACGCGGTCTTCAGAAGGAGCTTGGTCTTGATCAGAACGATAAAGCATTTATGATCGGTATTGTATCACGTCTGACGGATCAGAAGGGCTTTGACCTCATTAATTATGTGATCGAGGAGATCTGTGCAGAGGATACACAGCTTGTGGTTCTCGGAACCGGTGAGGAGCGTTATGAGAATCTGTTCCGTCACTTCGAGTGGAAGTATCACGGAAGAGTTTCTGCGAATATCTTCTATTCCAATGAGCGCTCTCATAAGATCTATGCAGCGTGTGATGCATTCCTGATGCCATCTCTGTTCGAGCCGTGTGGTCTGAGCCAGTTGATGAGTCTTCGTTATGGTACTGTTCCAATCGTACGTGAAACCGGTGGTCTGAAGGATACCGTAGAGCCGTACAATGAGTATGAGGGAAAGGGAACCGGTTTCTCTTTTGCCAACTACAATGCGCATGAGATGCTTGCTACGATCCGCTACGCAAAGGATGTGTACTACAATCGTAAGAGAGAGTGGAACAAGATCATTGACCGTGGCATGGCGATGGATTTCTCATGGAATCATTCTGCGAAGAAGTACGAGGATATGTACAACGAGTTAGTATGATCCTATGACGGTCAGGTCATTATATAGGATTAAGCTTCTGTATATTTTATCTGCACCATCAAAGGCGGGCGGATAACGACAATATAGAATCGGAGGTTTGACATTGTGCGATTAGACAAGTATTTAGCACAGATGTCCATGGGAACACGGTCTGAGGTGAAGAAATTCATCAAATCAGACCGTGTTTTTGTCAATGGAGCGCCGGCATCGGGACCGGAGCAGAAGGTGACAGAAGAGGACGATGTGGAATTGGACGGAGAGAAAGTCTCTTATGAGCGATATGTTTATTATATGTTAAATAAACCACAGGGCGTGGTGTCAGCCACAAAGGATAACACCTGCCGTACGGTACTGTCCCTGATCACGGACGGTACGAAAAAGGATCTGTTCCCGGTGGGACGGCTGGACAAGGACACAGAGGGGCTGCTTCTGATCACTAATGATGGGGTATTGTCTCACGATCTTCTGGCACCCGGAAAGCATGTGTGGAAGACATATTTTGTCAGGGTTCAAGGCATATTAGAGGATAAGGATATAGAACGCCTGGAGAATGGCATGGATATTGGAGATGACCGGATGACACTTCCGGCGAAGGTGAAGAGACTGGATGCGGTGTCGTTGTCGCTAAGTGCGGATGATCCGGGATATCCGGGGGATACTGAGTCCTGTCTGGAGCTTTCAATCCGTGAGGGACGTTTTCATCAGGTGAAACGCATGTTAGCAGGAGTCGGGCATCCGGTTCTTTATCTCAAACGCCTGAGTATGGGAAGTCTGCGGCTGGATGAGGCGTTGAAGCAGGGAGAGTATCGCAGACTTACGCCGGAGGAGATAGCAGCACTTCAAAAGAAATAGAAAACGAAAGGGGGAGTATTTATGAAGAAAAAGCGGTGTGCCGGAAAATGGACAGCAGTAAGGAAAAGCAGACAGCGTAGTGCGGTTGACAGTCATTACCGCGCCGGCAAAACTGAGCGACCGGGCAGTATTCATCGGAAATATTTTTCTCTGACATCGGCACAGGATGGCATGCCGTTGAGGGGGATGATGGTTATTCCGGCTCATCCGAGGGCGGTCTTACAGATCGCACACGGCATGTGTGAGCATAAGGAAAGGTATCTGCCATTTATGCGTTATATGGCGGACAGAGGATATCTCTGTGTGATTCATGACCACCGTGGGCATGGTGCGAGCAGACGGGAGGCGGCTCAGACAGAGCCGGTATCCGGAGAAGGGATTCCTGCAGGTCTCGGATATTTTGGTGAGGATGGAGGCAGAGCTTTGGTGGAGGATCTGCATCAGATCACAAGGATCATCAAAAAGCATTATCCGGGACTGCCTTATTTTATGCTGGGACACAGCATGGGATCACTGGCGGTGCGCTGTTATCTGAAGAAGTATGATCGGGAGTTAGACGGTTTGATCGTATGTGGCTGCCCGGGCAAGAATACGATGGCACCGTTGGGGACAGCGCTGATCCGGATGTTGCAGACAACAAAGGATCCGCACAGCAAAAGTCGTCTGGCAGACAGTATCTTTGCGAATATGTTTGACCGCCCGTTCCGTGCAGAGAACCTGATCCATGCGTGGATCTGTTCTGACCGGAAAGTGGTGGAGACATACAATAAAGATCCACTTTGCAATTTTACATTTACACTGAACGGATATGAGTCATTACTGTGGCTGATGAGGCAGACCTACAGCAGAATGGGCTGGAGAGTGAGAAATCATAAGCTTCCGGTCTTGTTTGTATCCGGGGCATCGGATCCTTGTCTGGGCGGCAGCGCAAAGCTGGCACAGGCGGTCGGTCATTTGAAGAAACGGGGATATGCTCATGTTTCTTCACGTCTGTACCCGGGCATGCGTCATGAGATTCTGAACGAAAAGGGACGTTTTAAGGTGTATCAGGATATTGCACATTTTCTTCAAAGGGCAGAGTAAAGTTGATGAGACGGCGATGAAGCGGAGGGAGTAAGCCGGGAGAGCTTTTGTTTTATGGCTTGGCTTGTAACACGAAGAGAATATCCCTTTCCTGTTCATGAAGCCGGTCATTACTCGACTTATATTGGGAAATGGTTCTTTCGTTTTTTAGAGAATCAGGAGAAATGATTTGTTCTCCCTGAAACCAATTATCTGGTCATATTTTTTAAGTCCTCGATCAATTCCAGATCCTCCGGATTGACCTTGAGATTGGTAGAAATGTTCTGTCCCTCCGGCGTGGTAATATTGATCTCAAGAATCGTTCCTTCTCTTAAAACATTATTATTTACAGCGGCTTGCAGAAACATAGGAAACTTCGGATGGGAAGCCGTAAATTTCTCCCATGAGTTTTTTAAACGAAATATCATAGCTGGGTTGATCATTGGTATATTCCTCGTCTTTCTATTGTACATATTCGTTCGGAATAAAATATTGTGTTCCGGATATTCTGATATGCGCTGGTAAGTAGTTTAACACAGTAAGCAAAATAATCAAGTGGTTTGAAAGAAAAATTCAAGGAATCAAAAATTTGTAGAATTAAAATCTGCAGAACGAGATTTCAGCGCCGTACAGAAAGAGCAGTTTCGGTTGTAATCAAGACAGGTGTGTTATAAAATAGAATCGGAACTAATATGGTAGCTTTAGGGCTGTGAACCAAAGCTTGTGGATGTGTTAGGTGATAATTTCGGATTAGTATAGAATATAGTCAGGAAAGCAGGAAGAAAATGAAAAGAATCCTATTTTTTATCAAAAAAGAAACCGTTTTAGTCGTTGCTATTTTATTAGCTGTAATTTCTATGATATTTATTCCACCGGATCAGCAATATCCGGAATATATTGATTTTCGGACCCTTGGTATTCTTTTTGGATTGATGACCTGTGTGGCAGGGGTACAGCAGCTGGGGGTATTTGATCGTCTTGCCGGGATGCTGTTGCGGAAAGTATCCGGCAGAATGGCGATTACTTCTGTTTTAGTGATGCTTTGTTTTTTTTCTTCCATGCTGCTCACAAATGATGTGGCATTGATTACGTTTGTTCCATTTTCCTTGATACTTCTTCAAAGAAAAAAAGAACTATTTGATGAAAAATGGATTCTTCGGATTGTGGTGATGCAGACCATTGCGGCAAATTTGGGAAGTATGCTGACCCCCATTGGCAATCCGCAAAATTTGTATCTGTTTGGATTGGCACAGATGAGAATTGAAAAATTTATATTGCTTATGCTGCCATATTCTGTGATGGCGTTTTTGGTGCTTATAATATGGATCATACTGGCATCCGGCATTAGCCGGATATATGTAAGGAATGATCAAAAACAAGACCAGACAACGATAAAGGATATACAAGATAATAAAATTACTTTCAGTAAAGAGGATGGGAGACATCAATTATCTGAGGAAAAACACTCTGAAAAATCGATATCTTTTTCGTGGAAATTATGGTGTTATTGTGTGCTATTTCTTTTGGGACTCCTTGTTGTGGGAAGGGTTCTTCCATGGTTTGTTTTCACTGTGTTTGTTTTGGTATTTACATTCGCCGCTGATAGGAAGACATTAATGAAAGTAGATTATTCGCTTCTTGGAACCTTTGCGGCGTTATTTATTTTTATTGGAAATTTGGGGAGGATAGAAGTATTTCGACAGTTTTTGGAAAGAATGATCCACGGAAGAGAAATGGTTACTGCTGTGCTTGCCAGTCAGGTGATGAGTAATGTGCCTGCAGCAATTCTCCTGTCCGGATTTACGGACGCAATTTCCAATCTGATCGTGGGCACGAATATCGGAGGACTGGGAACATTGATTGCATCAATGGCAAGTCTGATCAGTTTTAAATATATTGCCAGAGAATACCCTGCACAAAAGGGAAGATATTTTTGCATGTTTACATTGGCCAATGTATTCTTTTTGCTTGCGATGTTGATAGTATACCTCGTCTTTCTATCACCTGTGTTCGTCAAAAACAAAACAATTTGTCTTAGCATTCTGATATGTGTTGGAAGATAGTTTGACACAGTATGATCAGGGCATTCCATAATTTCAGCTGCACATAGGAAGAGCAATTCCGGTTGTAATGAAGAGAGGGGTGTTATAAAATAGGACTAGTATAGATATGGGAAATGGTACAGAATATGTCAGGAAAGCAGGCGGAACAATGATACAGGATATATTACCTCAAAAGCTTTATAATACATTTGTCAGAAAGGAGCCTTTGCCGGACAGCAGGATCTTAAGCTTCCGGGGGGGACAGGCGTATTACCGGGAGCGGGACGGAGAGATTATGTTTCTTTCCTTTCGCCGGGTGAATGAATATTACGAGGAGAAAGGACAGGAGCTTCCGGAGGCAGTTTTTTTATTTTCTGTGGATACACAGGATTATTTTCTGATGGATCTGGGGGATATTTTAATCGAGAGATATACATATCATAAAATGTTTGAAACCCGCCGGTTGTTTCCGAAGGAGAATGTTCTGGCGGCAGCAACGGGCTGGCACTTGTATGTATGGTACCGGGACAATCAGTATTGTGGAAGATGCGCCCGGAAACTGGTACACGATGATAAACTCCGGATGATGAAGTGTCCGGATTGTGGCAATATGGTATTTCCTAAAATTGCACCGGCAGTGATCGTGGGGGTGATAGATGGAGACCGGATTCTGATGACCAAATATGCGGACAGAGAATATAAGAAATATGCGTTGATCGCAGGCTTTACGGAAATTGGAGAGACAGCGGAGCAGACGGTGGAGCGGGAGGTCATGGAGGAAGTTGGTCTTTCTGTGAAAAATATCCGTTATTACAAAAGTCAGCCATGGGGATATGACAGTAATCTTTTGCTGGGATATTTCTGCGATCTGGCACAGGAAGAAGAAATCCATCTGGATCAAACAGAGCTTTCCCTGGCAGAATGGGTGGATTACCGGGATGTTCCGGATGACCCGGAAGGCTTAAGTCTCACCAGAGAAATGATGATCACGTTCCGGGAGCAGAAAAAACGGGAGCACAGTCAGAGATCATAGGACAGGAGATCAAAGAGAGGATAATTGGCCTGACATTAGAGCAATGATAAAATACAAGGATAAATAGTGCGTCTGTGAGGCGAAAAATACAGAACAAAAAGAAAACTAATATTAGAAACGCAGAGATAGAGATGACAAATTTTGATTATTATGCACCGACAAAGGTGGTTTTTGGAAAAGGAACAGAGGATCAGGAGGATATGTACCGAATTTATAAAATGGCGATGTAGAGGTGTTTTTTAATGAATCCGGCAGGCAGACAAAACCAACAGGAGAGGGTGGTAAAGAACAAATGATAGCTTTAAACGATTATTTATATTCGGGAGATACGGTACTTCGGATATTGCAGAAATACAGCAGTTTATTTGGTAAATTAACAGAACCATCTGAAAAAGTTGTCATATACTGTAATATACTTTCATAGCAAAGGATGGAAAATGATATGGCACGATTTACAAATCAGGCGCAGCTGCGGTATGGAAATGCTGTGACAAACTCCAACATTGCAGTGGGGGAGATCCTTGAGGTGCTTTCTGCAACCAAGACAGCTGTCAGAGCGACTTATGGGCAGAATGATAATGTCACGTATATTGTGAGCATTGTCAATTCCGGGACGATTCCGGTCACAGGGCTTACGCTGACGGATAATTTAGGAGCGTATACCTTTGGGACAGGAGAACTGGTTCCATTGACTTATGTTGCCGGAACGATCAATTATTATGTCAATGGTACCCTGCAGACAACACCAACAGTTACCGCAGGTCCGCCGATGACTGTCACAGGGATCAATGTACCTGCAGGGGGAAATGCTACGATCATTTATGAGGCATCTGTCAATCAGAATGCTCCATTGGCAGCGGAATCTGAGATCACCAATACGGCGACGATCACCGGAGGAGGGATCACTCCAATCGAGGTGACGGAAACGATTGGTGCTGTCAGTGCACCAAATCTGAATATTACGAAATCGATCAGCCCGGTACCGGTGACGGAAAACGGTACGCTGACGTATACTTTCGTGATCCAGAATTTTGGCAATGTGGCAGCCAATGCAGCAACCGGGGCAGTGATCACAGATACCTTTGATCCTGTTTTGTCAAATCTGACCGTAACCTTTAACGGTACGGCATGGACAGATCCGACGGAGTACACCTATGATGAGACTACAGGGGTATTTGCAACGGCAGCAGGGGAGATCACGGTACCGGCAGCCACTTATACCCAGGATCCTGTCAGTGGTGCATGGGTAGCAAATCCGGGAGTCAGCACGCTGGTGGTAACAGGAATCATTTAAAAATAACGAGAGCGAGTTAAGAGAGACAGGTGGAAAGAGGAAGACAGGTTTGATATAAGACCGGTCCTCCTCTTTTTAATGCTGTTTAAAATTCTGCCGGAGCTGGGAAGGACTCATACCGTAAGTGTGGCGGATTGAACGGGAAAAGTTATGGGGTTCGCTAAAACCACATTGACTGCTGATCGCTGCAATAGAAAGATTGGTGCTTATCAGAAGTTCTCTGCCCCGTTCCATAATATATTCCGTTAAATATTGTTTTAAATGGATGCCGGTTTCCCGGTAAAAAAGCTGTGACAGGTATTTCAGTTGATGATTTGATATGTTTTTTTTTGCTGTCAAGCCATTCTAGTGCTACTTGTTTGACAGTTGTCTTTGTGTCTGTCAGGTTGGTTTTTTGACCATTCTTCCATTTTAGGTATTTTGCTTTACATGCCTTTTCTGTCTTGCCGGTAAAGCTTTGCCCATCAATACGAAATCGTTTGTAGGTGATTCCTTTTACTGAGATGCTATCCCAGCAGCCTTCTCCATGTCTTCTTTTACTCATAGGTATCATCCTCATTAAAAATGTGATTGCTATGTAAATCACTGTACTGAGAATGATCTTTGATTTTCCAAAAAGTTTTCCAAATTAAAATGGAAAACGGAATGCCTTTTCGGTTGTTTTGGGCTTCGATCGACAAATCAGAAAGTTGCCCGGAAACGACAAAAGCCCCGGAAACTCTACGTTTCCAAGGCTTTTTCTCAAAGCTGAAAATCGGACTCGAACCGACGACCCCTTCATTACGAGTGAAGTGCTCTACCAACTGAGCTATTTCAGCACTGCACATTATTCTAACGTATTTATAGTAAAAAATCAACCCCTTTTTTATTAGAATAAAATGGTCTATAGTAATAAGGTATGGTATTATGGTGTCTGCGGCGTAACGCCTGCAGTGATTTGGAACGGCATGGATATCGTGTGCCTTTAGTCCGATGTTGGCGGGCTGAGAAAGGAATGTTAGATTAGTATGAATAAAAATATTGAATTTTATGGAACATTGGGAAGTGCGTGCGAGAGCGAAAAGACGCTGGAGGAAATGTTTCGTACCGGTATGACGGGGGTTCGGGTGAATCTTTCCCATCAGGATCTGGAGGACAGGCAGGAGTGGCTGGCCAGTATGCGTAAGGCAGCAAAGCGCTGCGACATCAAGCCGGAGCTTCTCGTAGATCTGCAGGGACCGGAGCTTCGTATTGGTAAGCTTAAGAAGCCACTTATCCTTGAGGAGGGCAAGAAACTCATTCTCGGAAAGGGAGGAGTTAAGCTTTCTAAGCAGATTCTTGGCTCGTTAGAAAAGGGCAGCGAGATTTTGATCGACGATGGAAAGATTTTATTGACGGTCAAGAAAGCGAAGGAGCGTTATGCGGAGTGTGTGGTTCTTCGTGGTGGCGTTCTTAAATCCAAGAAGAGTATTACGATTCCGGGGTTGGCGATTGAGCTTCCGACGTTGACGAAGGCGGATCTTATGAATATCCACAATGCGCATGAGGCGGGAGTGACAGGAGTCATGCTTCCGTTTGTCCGTGGGGCACAGGACATTATCAATCTCAGAAAGACGCTGGAAGCAGAAGGCGTAGGAGATATCCGTATTTTTGCAAAAATAGAGAATCTTGCCGGTTATGAGGCGATTGACGAGATCATTCCCGAAAGTGATATGATCGTGATCGCCAGAGGAGATCTGGGAATGGCAGTTCCGCTCTGGGAGCTTCCGACGATCCAGAAGGATATCAGTGAGCGTTGTAAGAAGGCAGGAAAGCCGTTTATGGTTGTGACACAGCTTCTTCATTCGATGGAGGAGGCGATGGTTCCGACAAGAGCCGAGGTTTCGGATATTTATAATGCGGTGTTGGATGGCGCAGATGCATTAATGCTGACAGGAGAGACGGCAGCCGGTAATTATCCGGGTATTGCCATGGGATATCTGGTGCAGACTGCCAAGCAGGCATGCGCATATCTGGACAAAGATAACGACAAATGATCATGTAGTCATAAAGGAGGAGCGGCATGGCAGGATCTGTAGAACATATGGCAGTGGCAGTGGAACTGCTGCGGGAGGATCAGAGGCAGCAGGGAAGCTTTCTGAAGCTGAAGGATCCGGTACATTTTGTTCTGGGGAATCTTGCGCCGGACGGCATTATGTCCCGGAAAGGCTATGTGCGGTCCATGAAGATGCATACGCATTTTCGCGATGGCATTCCGGACTGGGAATTTACAAGGGAAGATCATCAGAAAGTCTTTCATCAGAGGATTCGCAGCTTTTGTGTACAGATGCTGTCGGAACATGCTTTGGACCAGGATCTGTATCTGGGTTATGTGACACATATTCTGACGGATGAGATCTTTATGAAAACAATCCGGCAGGAATTCATGGAAAAGATTGCGGCAATCGGACTGACGGACCGGGATGCGGAAACCTTTGAGCATTTTACCTATGATGTCAACCAGATTGATTTCAGACTGGGCAGGGAGTATCCGGGGATTAAACGTGCAGAGGATTGTCTGCGTTGCGAGGATTCGTGCAGCATTCTGGAGATGATGGAGCTGGAGAGGAAGGCAGATCCTGACGCAGCAAAGCAGGAGTTGGAGAAGGAAGCAGATCCTGACGCAGCAAAGCCGGCGGAGAGAGTGGAGATGATCACTTCGGAAGAGCTTGCGGACAGTCGTGAGTGGGTCCGGAATTTCTTTTTTGATCAGGCGCCTGCGCCGCAGAAGCCGGTTTATTACACCTATGACCGCGCAGTGGAATTTATCGGGGAAGCGGCAGCTTTCATAAAACAGAAGCTTCCGGAATATATTTGATAAAGACAAGCACGGAGTATCACAGAGACGGAATGGAACACAGAAGGAGACAGATGGCGGGAAGAAAACGGCATGTCCGAGGAAGAAAAGGAAATCAAAAGAAAAAACAGAAAACGAAGCGTCGGCTATGGCTTTTGTTTGCATTGTCGGTGCTTTTTTTAGGGTGCATTCTGTACGACTGCCAGCGGAAGGGGCTGCTGCAGAAGGAATGGAATAAGATCACACAGCCGGGAAGTACCGAAAAACCTGTCTCCACCACATCAGGGGATGAGCAGATGATCCGTGTGCTGTTGACGAACGATGCCATGAACAGCATATACCATGATAAGGTTCGGATCAGTGGAACGGCGGAGTTACTTGTCCGACAAAACGGACAGACAAAGGTGTATGATAAGGGACAGACCGTTTCAGTGTCTGCAAATAATACAAAGAAATCTGCGAAAACAGTCAGGATATCCTGTCCGAAGGGGAGGATACGGGTTGAATCGATTACGCGGTCCGGAAAGGTGCAGGCGTATCGGGGAACCATGAAGCTTGTCCGAAAGAAGCAAGGATTTATCTTGATCAATACTTTGTCGCTGAGGGAATATCTGTATGGTGTTGTGCCGAGTGAAATGCCGTCTTCGTATCCGATGGAGGCGTTAAAGGCACAGGCGGTCTGTGCCAGATCCTTTGCATGGAGACAGATGCGTTCCAACAGTTATAAAGCGTATGGTGCCGATGTGGATGATACGACGGCATTTCAAGTGTATCATATGGCAGGAGAGGATGCGCGAACCAGAAGGGCAGTTGACCGCACGGCAGGAAAGAAGGTTTATTCCGGGGATCACGTTATTACAACCTATTATTATTCCACGTCCTGGGGCTGCAGCGCTTCCGAGCAGGAGGCATGGGGAACGGCAAAAGGAAGTAATTACCCGGTGCGATTTCAGACGGACAGTGAGGATGTGGGACCGGGACTGTCAAGCGAGATGCGCTTTTATGACTTTATCACGGGCAGCAAAGAAACCTATGATTCCGGGTATGACTGGTACCGATGGAGTGTGACGCTTTCGGCAGATACGCTGGGAGCAAAGCTTGGCATCGGAACTGTTCGAAAGATCACGGTGATATCACGCGGCAAAAGCGGACTGATCTGCAAGCTTCGCGTCCGTGGTTCGCTTGGAAGGATCACGCTGGAGGGGCAGGAGGAGATTCGTCAGAAGCTGTATCCATCAGAAACTGAGATTACGAAGAAGAAATCCGGAGAAACGGCAGTATTATCCATGCTTCCAAGTGCGGCGTTTACAGTGTTAGATGGCTCAGAAAAAGGAACGAGGACATTTACGCTGATTGGCGGCGGTCTTGGTCACGGCGTGGGAATGAGTCAGAACGGAGCCGGAGAAATGGCACGGCAGGGCAAAAACTACCGGCAGATATTAAAACATTACTACAGTCATTGCAAGGTACAGTAGAAAATCAATATAGTATTTTACAAATGATAAATCAATGCAAAAGATAAAAATAAGAAAGCATAAACACCGATACATAAGGCGAAAGCGGATGAAAACCTCATTACATATCAGTTTGAGTTATTTATTTAAGAAACGCTGAATCGTATAGTTTAACCATCCGCCAAAGAACAGAATATACATACAGGCGTAGAGCCATACCATCAGCAACGCGATCGTAGTCATGGTTCCGTAGATGGAAGAATAATTGCTGATATGATCTACATAGAAGGAATAGAGAAAGGAAAATCCCAACCATCCGATAGTTGCGGTGAGGGCACCCGGAAGCTGGCTGGCAAACGGCACGCGTCTTGGGCGGATCTGATTGCCGGTGATCTCTTCGGATGGAACAAATTCCGGCACATAACCATGCAGCCGGTGATTTGGGATCAGCACATACATGCCGGTGAAAAACAGCAGCATGACAAAGAATCCTGCGGTGGAACGGAAGCTGATGATCGGCAGCAGGATATGCGTCAAAAGCGGAAATATTTTCGTGATATGCAGATAAAGCTGGTTGCCGAAAACAAACAGGATCAGAGTCGCTACGATCAACAGGGCAAAAAGCAGGGTGTAGAACATAGCCCAGAGTCGCAGTGTGAAATAGCCACGTGTCTCCGGAATCTTGTATACGGAGTTTAATCCATAGATGATCGAAAGAAATGATTTCGAGCCGAGCCACAATGCGGCGATGACGGTCACGGGCAGGAGAGTCGCTGTCTGTGCAGTATAAATATTATTGATGATATCCGTCATGAATGTGCGGAAGGATTGCGGCACAAAATGCTCCAATGCCGTGATCAAAAGCTCCGGCGATAACGGGAGACGCTGCAGAAGAACAAGCATAAACATGACGAACGGAAAAAAGGACAGGATCATCATAAATGCAGCCTGTCCGGCATAGGCAGAAACAGCGGTATCAAGAAGATTAAAGCCAAGAAGTTTTCCCTTGCGGTAAATAACCTGTGGAACAGTTTTGGGCTCTTCGTTCCACTGCTGTTTCAGGCGATCAAATGCTTTTTGGAATTTGTTCAGATTCTCATTCTTTTTCATTGCTTTTCCTCACTTCATACTTCTTGGATACCGGCGTGTGGTTTACGGGGTTAAAAGCTGGTATTGTCCCGAAAGAAGGACATCCCTGAGCTGTCTGGTATCTAAGATCGTTTCATCGGTCTTAATGCCTCCCTTGGCAACATCCTCCAGCTCATGAAAATCGCTTCCGGAGGATTCGATCATATGAAATTCATCGGTCCATTCGCGCGCAAGCTCATTCCGGTTGTCGTGTCTCGGATTGCCGTTGTAGCTTTCGGCACCGTCCAGATACTGTGGATCGGCAGGATTGCAGTAGGTTCTGTATGGATGCGCCTGAAGCAGCAGAATGTCGTTGTCGTGGCACAAATTGTATAGCTCAGGCAGAGACATTTCATGAATATCCGGGTGTGTGAGGATAAATTCTTCGGTAATTCCATAAAGAAGATAGTCGTTCGGACTGCCCGGCAGATTTGCCTCCGCACCGAGAAGAACCGTAAAGCCGATCTGCCCGGCTGCCTTTCTGGCGGAGCGGTATCCATTTAAGAAATATTGCACATAATCGTCATTATCGGTAAGACCGCTGCGGTCCTGCGCCCATTTACAGTAATGATCGGTAATGACAATGGCATCATAACCTGCTTTCTGGTAC
The DNA here is from genome assembly GCF_057878315.1 of Jutongia sp. Lineage (NCBI taxonomy): Bacteria > Bacillati > Bacillota > Clostridia > Lachnospirales > Lachnospiraceae > Jutongia > Jutongia sp. The sequence continues at coordinate 24,330 of NZ_DBLXSO010000001.1, forward strand.
AGAGCAGGAATTTTTGTGGCGGATACATTTGCACATGGACTCGCCTCGCTGGTGTGAGCATGCATTTCTATTTTCATCGGTGAGACCTCTTTTTATAATTCGTAAACGTAAGTTAATGTTGTGGGACAGCTGTTTGAAACCGCCACACTAGCGTTATCCTATCATTTTATGGAGTGCTTGTCAAAAATATGCGGAAATAATATAATGAAGAAAACGAGAACAGAATGGAGGAAGAAATATGCATAGTTTTCAGTCTTTTACAGCAGATATGCTGGAGTGCAGTCCGTTTGACAAAATTGGTAAGGAATGGATGTTAGTGACTGCCGGCAACGAGGAGAAGGTCAATACAATGACTGCTTCCTGGGGTGGCATGGGTGTAATGTGGGGCAAGAATGCGGCGTTTGTTGTGATCCGTCAGAGCCGTTACACAAAAGAGTTCATTGATCGTGAGGGAACATTTTCTCTGTCCTTCTTAGGAGAAAAGCACCGCAATATGCTCAAATATCTCGGAACTGTTTCCGGCAGAACCGAGGATAAGCTGAAGGAAGCCGGTGTGGAGATCGATTATCAGAACGGTGTTCCGTATGTGGATCAGGCGAATCTTGTGCTGATCTGCCGCGCGATGTCTGCGACAGAGATTAAACCGGAGGAGTTTCTGGATGGTGAGATTGATGAAAAATGGTATGCGGATAAGGATTATCATACCTTATATATTGCTGAGATCACGGATTTTCTGGCACGCTGATTGTGACTAAAATGTGATGAAAATATGTCAAAAGTACGGCAGAAAACAGTCATAAATGTGACAGCGTTTAAAATAGAAGAAATCTACAATGAATTGTAAAAACGAAACCCATGGAAAGCTAATGAATACCGTATTTTCCAGTGGTTTCCGCCTGTTTTTTGTCTTGTGACATTGACATAAAAATATGAGTGTGCTAATATGAGTTTGCAAATTTATATTCTTATTAAGGAGGCAATATTATGAGATTATCAAATGTAGCAAAAAGAGTATTTTCCGTTGCATTAGCAGCAACTGTTGCAGCATCTTCTATCGTTGCTGTACCACAGGTTTCCAAGAAGGCTGACGCTGCATCCAGCGCAACTGCATATCTTTGCTTCGCAAGTAAGGGCTATAATGGTGTTCTTTCAAACCATAATGTCTCAGACCGCAGCAAGGGTGTTATGAATGGAAACAAGAAGGCTTCTATTTCCGGAATCAAGCTTTCCAATGCAACCATCAAGAAGGGCAAGTTCACAGTTACTGTATCTGCTTCAGGTGCTAAGCTGAAATCCTTCGCAAAGGATAAGGGCTGGAACAGCATCTATGTTGATACAAGCCTTGCAGGTAAGGATAAGAAGAAACTCAAAGTTACTTCTGCAACCTTAAAGATCGATGGTAAGACTGTAAAGACAGTTAAGAAACCTACCCTCACTCCTGATCCGGGTGCAAAACAGGACTTTACTCAGGTAATGGTTGTTAATACCTGGAACAAGTATTCTCAGAAGAAGTACAAGGCAGCAAGCTGCAAGAAAATGCCTAAGAAGAGCATTTCTGTTACAATTTCCGGTACATTAAAATAATCTGACGTATTGTTGATTGTTTTACAGGATCGTGTAGATATTCTACATAACGAAAGGTGTATGGAAACGGATTGTTTCGTTTTCATGCACTTTTTTCTTTATTGTACTTTTTTTATTCGAAGAGGATATTTCCGGAGACTGATCCGTGTATAAAGTGAAAGGAGGGAAGCGGTGGCAATGACAACGACAGAGATAAAGCAGGATCTGAAAATAATATATGACAGAGAGTGCGACCGTATATATCGTATTGCCATGGTGTATCTGCGCAATGTCTGTGATGCGGAGGATGCAGTGCAGGCAGTCTTTGTGAAGCTGTTGGAAAAACCACAGTGCTTTGAGGATGAAGAGCACGAAAAGGCGTGGTTTATTCTGGTGACGAAAAATTACTGCAGGGATATATTGCGGTCATCGTGGAGAAAACGGATCGATCTGGGGGATATACCGGAGCGTGCATCGGAGGATGCGATGGAAAGCGATGTACTTATCCATATGATGAAGCTTCCCGTGAAATATCGGGAGGTGCTGTATCTGTATTATTATGAGGGGTACTCTGTGGGGGAGATGTCCAAAATGTTGGATAGAAAAGAGAGTACGATTCAGACACAGCTTGCCACAGCAAGAAAGAAGTTAAAAATCGAGTTGGAAAAGGAGGGATTTATCTATGCGGGAAAATGATGTACGGAAATTATTTGAACCTTTTGCGCTTGATGAAGAAAAAAAGGAGGAGCTGTGGACACAGATATCAAACAGGGGGGAACAGACAGAAGCAGAGGACGGGAGCCTTATTGTGTCAAAGCAGCGTAGACTGCGGGGATGGCATCGTGCTGTAGCAGCGGCAGCGATTGTGCTTCTTTTATGGGGGGCCGGCGCAGCAGTAAATGCAGCAACCGGAGGAAACCTGGCAAAGCAGATCAGGGAGTGGTTCCGACAGGCTGCTGATCCACAGACCGAACAGGATATCGTGGAAGAGGCGGTGACAATAGGCAGTAAAACGGGAGAAGTTTACGCACCGGATATTATGGCAAGGAATGAGAGGTATCTGGTGTTTGGCAATCTTCGAGGTATTCTGGTGTATGATCTGCAAAAGGACCGGCTTCTTGGGAGCATAGACACACAGAAAATCGGCTGTGCCTATTTTGGGACATACCGTACGCATACAAGACTGCTGCTGAAAAACAAAGATATTTATGTTTTTAATGAAAGTCAAGGCTCGCTAAAGGGAAAGCTGCATCAGTTCCGGATCCGGGAAGAGGAGATTTCGGATGGACAGAGTGAGGAAAAAATTGTCACGATCGGGACGATGACAGTGAAGAATGAGGCTGCGGATTTGTTCCGACAATGGAAGAAACAGGAAAAGACCAGGGATACGTTTGACACCTTTGCGGAGGATAAGGCTTATACGGATACAATGGGGTATCTGTGGCGTGGCGATCCCGCCCGTTACAGCAGAAATTCATACCCATGGAAAAGCGCAGACGGAAAGAAAACATTAAATTTTCTAACGATTCAGGATGGAATCTATCGGTTGTATGAATGTAATAGGAAAGACAAAAAGCTTGCGGTTTACAGGCTGTGCCTGACGGTGGAAGAACGAAAAAGAAGACCTCTGCCGGAGTTTCGTTATACCGGAAATGACCGGGCACTTGCGGCGATCATATCCTATCAGCAGGAACAGTATAAGGAAAAGGAAGGACAGGGCTGCTGGATTCCGGGCTTCATTATTTTCAAAAGGGTCTGGGAAGGGGATCAGTATCTTGTCTTTGGTTATTTTGGGGGGATCGGATACCGGAAGATCGGGAATATCCTGCAGTGCGTGGACGGAAGCAACGATCCGGCATGCTTCCATCTGAAAAAGACAGCAGACGGCTATCAGGTACAGAAGGTAGACTATACCGGGGATGGTGCATTTTATGGTAAGGGGATCCGCAAGTTTACCCGTAATTATCCGGGACTTTATAAAAAATATTTTCATTTTGATAATAACAAGAAAAAAAAGAACCATTTGAGATATCTTCAGATGTATGTAAAAAATAATGATCTGGATGTGAAATATTATATGGTATCCGAAGATCCGGTCAAGATTTTTAAATAATGTGACTCAAGCTTCGCACATGGAATGATACCTGAGCCCATACTATTTCTTATGTCCATAAAATGAAATATCCATTTTGCTTCGGAAAATAAGTTGATCCGTGAGCTATGTCTAAAAAATTGACGCAGATCAGTAGGATTTCTGAAAAATCTTTGCTTTGCAATGCTTTGATAAATACGCATCCGCATGACTGAGCCCTATAGGTGGGCTCAGCTATTTCGGACGGCACGCTCCCGCTACCACTGCACCACGCAGCGGTACGTAACGCCCCAAGTATTAAATAATTATAAATATGTATTTGTGCTACTTGGGGCGTAAGTACCGGCGGGTGCAAGTGCCTCTCGAAACATCTGATTCCCACCTTGGGGCGAGTACGGTAGGATGCGTTTATCGAAGATCAAAGCAGCAAAGCAATCAGATTTTTCGAAATCCGTTAGTGACAAGACAATTTTTTAGACATAGCTCACGGATTTTTTATGTGTTGGCAGGCAAAATGTGATTTCGAAATAATCGGACATAAGAAATGTGGTATGGGCGCAATCAAATAATCGGTATGCGAAGACTGAGTAACCGCACACATAAAATATGACCAGATAGCCACAGGCTATCTGGTCATATTTTTAATGTCATCGATCAACTGCAGATCGTCTGTTGTCAGTTTCAGATTGGTGGAAAGCTCGCGACCTTCCGGAGTCGTAATGTTGATCTCAAGGATGGTTCCTTCTCTCATGACATCATTGGCTGCGGCTGCCTGCAGAAATTTTGGAAACTTCGGGTGGGAGACAGTGAACCGCTCCCAGGAGCTTTTAATCTTAAAAATCATTGCCGGATTGATCATTGATTTGTCCTCTTTTCTTTGGAATTGTTCTTTCCCATATTATCATAATCCGAATAATAATCAAGAGTGCCGGAAATTCTTATTTCACATACGGAAAGCCGAGAAAATGATCAACCATATCTTTAGTTGTATTTTGCTTTGGAGTGTTATAAAATGGAGAGGAGAGAGATGGTGGTCAGCCGGGTATTCTGTGCCCGGGATGATCCGGAGGGACTGAGTCTGACAAGAGAGATGATGATCACATTCCGGGAACAGAAGAAACGGGAGTATGGACAAGGGTAGTTGTCTGATGACAGAAGATATGAGAAAATAAACGGGGGAATAAGCAGGAATATTGCCTGAGAATAAAATAAATGATAAAATACGAATATTAAGAGGCTGAATCAGCTTTCGGAAATGAGGATGAATATGACAAATTTTGACTATTATGCACCGACAAAGGTGGTTTTTGGAAAAGGAACAGAAAATCAGGTAGGAGAACTGGTGAAGGAGCAGGGCTGCAGCAAGGTACTGGTTCATTATGGCAGTGGAAGTGTTATCAAAAGCGGATTGTTAGACCGGATCCTTCAGGCACTTGACAAGGCAGGTGTTTCGTATGTTTCTCTGGGAGGCGTTGTGCCAAACCCAAGACTTTCCCTTGTTTATGAAGGTATTGAACTGTGCAAGAAGGAGCAGGTTGATTTCATTCTTGCCGTGGGCGGCGGCAGCGTGATCGATTCCTCAAAGGCGATCGGTTATGGTGTAGAAAACGGCGGTGATGTCTGGGATTTCTATGAGAGAAAGCGTGAGGCAACGTCCTGCCTGCCGATCGGCGTTGTTCTTACGATCGCAGCGGCGGGCTCTGAGATGAGCAATTCCTCTGTGATCACCAATGAGAATGGCTGGTTAAAGAGAGGCTATGGAAATGACTGTTGTCGTGCAAGATTTGCGGTGATGGATCCGGAGCTTACAATGACTCTGCCGAAGTATCAGACGGCGAGCGGCTGTGTGGATATCATGATGCATACGATGGAGCGTTATTTTAATCAGGAGGAGAATCTGGATCTGACGGATGGTTTCAGTGAGCATCTGATCCGGACGGTCATGGAGAATGCACAGATCCTGATGAAGGAGCCGGACAATTACAAGGCACGCGCAGAGGTGATGTGGGCAGGAAGTCTGTCGCACAATGGACTGACCGGATGTGGTACGGCAGGCGGTGACTGGGCGAGCCATCAGCTGGAGCATGAGCTTGGCGGCATGTTTGATGTGGCGCACGGAGCAGGTCTTGCAGCTGTCTGGGGAAGCTGGGCGAGATATGTGCTGGATGGTAATCCGGCGAGATTTGCGCAGTTTGCTGTCCGTGTAATGGGACAGACAGAGGGGGACGATGAGAAAGAGACAGCACTTCGCGGTATTTGTGCCATGGAGGAGTTTTACCGCAGTGTTAATATGCCAACGAGTCTTGCCGAGCTTGGCATTCATCCGAGTGATGAAGAGCTTCGTGAACTGGCAGAAAAGTGCAGCCATTTTGGAAAGAGAACGGTTGGCTACATAAAGAAGCTGGATCAGGAGGATATGTATCAGATATATAAGAAGGCACTGTAACAATACAGAGGCTTAAGGCAGGGGAGCTATGATTACATTAAATGATTATTTGTATTCGGGGGATACGGTTCTTCGAATCTTACAGAAATACAGCAGTGATCTGGAATTGGAGGCGGCAGCCGCCGGCAATGAGATCGATCTGGTTCATTGCAGCTTTTTGAATCAGATCAAGGACATGCTGGAGCATAATGATTTCCTGACGGCACAGTCGCAGAAAATCCGTGAGTTTTATATGCACATGGCAAAAGAGTATCCGTTTTTAGCGTTTACCTTTAAGGGACGGATCAAATCGCTGATCCGTGCCGAGGAGAAATTTAACGGATATATCGTCGAATATATTTACGATTACTATGGGAAATACCATCGTTTCCCGGACACGGAGGAGATCAAAAGCAGACTTGACTGTTTTCGTGATCTGATCGCATACCGCATTGTGATCTCGATTCCGAAATGTCACTTGCAGGAGGGACAGAGCAGGGAGGACGAGGAGATCCGCTACCTGTATGAGATTGCTAATATGCTGCCGGGATTTATGGAACAGAGGGGATTCCGGGCAGAGTCGGCGAAGGGGGTAAAGGAGAGCCTTTCGGACAGAATGGAAGCGGCGGTACGTCCATATTACAGAGATTATATTTCTGATGAAGGAGAATATGGTTACCGCTCTTTACATATTACATTTTATGATGACACTGCAAAATGCTTTATGGAGGTGCAATTAAGAACAAAAGCGATGGATGATAATGCAGAGATTGGTCCTGCCAATCATTTGGGTTATGAGAAGCGTCAGGAGAATGAGCGGGCCAGAAGGGATGTGATCCCGGAGGGAGAGTGCAGCTGCTTTGATGAGGCGTACGAGAGAGGAATGCGTTTGCAGCAGCTTGCGTTAAATAGGCTCGATGTCAATATGTTTTCCGCTGTCAATAACAGTCTGATCAATGATGGCTGTGGCCTGTACCGCGGACGCCTGATCTTGCCGTATGAGCATCTGTCACGCTTTCAGAATGATCTGACATAAAGGGAAGCACATGGCAGCAGGACGCTGCCGTCAAAGGAGGAGATGAAATGAGAAAACGCAAAGGAAAAGTATTTCAGAAGCTGGCACTGACCCTATCGGCGGCGTTTCTGCTTACCGGCTGTAATGCTGTAAAAACCGGCAGTCCGGATGATTATGCCACCAATAAGGGCTATGAGCAGAGCGAAGGCGACACTGCACAGAAGGGAGAAGGCGGTATCAGCAAGGATCAGATTAAGGTCGGCGTTCTTTATCTGTCCGATCCGGATGAGGGAAGTGGTTATTCCTACACGCATGATCTGGGTGTAAAGGGAATGCAGGAGAATCTTCTGCTGTCGGATGACCAGATTGAGCGTAAGATCGTGGATGATACCGATGAGGACGGAACGAAGAAAGCGATTGAGGAGTGTGTTTCGGACGGCTGTAATATTATTTTCACAACGAGCTGGGGCTATATGCAGGTTACGGCTGATATGGCGGAGAAATATCCGGATGTATATTTCTCTCATGGCACAGGATATATGTCCAATGGAAAGAACTTCAACAACTATTTTGGAAGGATCTATCAGGCAAGGTATCTGAGCGGAATTGTGGCCGGAATGAATACGAAAAACAACAAAATCGGCTATGTGGCAGCGCAGGATTCGTCAAATGCAGAGGTGACCGGAGGCATCGATGCGTTTGCGATCGGTGTTGAGTCGGTTAATCCAAAAGCGAAGATCTATGTGGATGTCACGAACAGCTGGTACGATGAAAAGAAAGAGAAGAAAGCCTCTGAGCGGCTGTTAAGCATGGGGTGTGATGTGATGACACAGCATTGTGATACATCGTATCCGCAGACGCTGGCACAGGAAAAAGGAGTGTACGGAATCGGATACAATTCCGATATGAGTAAGGAGACGCCTAAGTCCTGTCTGACCAGCGTGATCTGGAACTGGAGTGCTTATTATACGGCAGCGGTCAAGAGTGTGATCGACGGTACCTGGGACGGCAGTAACTATTATGGTGGTATGGCAGAGGGACTTGTAGAGATCACAGATCTTGCTTCCTTTGCAGCGGATGGAACACAGCAGAAGGTAGATGAAGCAACAGCAGAGATCCTGAGCGGACAGAACAATGTTTTTGATGGCGTTCTGGAGACGAACACCGGAAAGAAGATCGGTCAGAAGGGAAAAACACTGGATGATGCCACGATCACGGGAAAGATCAACTGGTATTATCGCAATGTTGTTGTAATAAAGTAAAGGAGATGCGTATGAAAATCACGTTACGGAAAAAGATTATATTAAGTGCGGTTTTGCCCCTGATGCTTCTGGGGATCAGTGTGATCATTATAGCGGCAACAATCGTAAAGGGCGCGATCATCAGTAAGGTGGAGGAGTCATTGAAGGGTACAGCGGTTGCAACACAGGCGGCGTATGACCAGAATACGGGCTCGTATCTGAAGGCGGAAAACGGTGCGATCTGGAAGGGAAGCTATAATATTTCCCAGTCGGAAACGCTGGTGGATACGATCAAGAAAGAATCCGGCATGGAGGTTACGTTTTTCTATGGCTCCGACCGTATTATGACGTCGGCAACGGACAAGGATGGCAACAGACTGCTTGGAAGTCCGGCAGGAGATAAGATCGTCAAAACGGTTTTAAAGGGCGGTAAAGAATATTTCAGTGATAATGTATCGATGGACGGTACGATCTATTACGGATATTATGTGCCGATTTATCAGGACGGAACAACGAGTGAGCCGATCGGCATGGTGTTTGCCGGACAGGAGAAGCAGAAAACTTTCCATAGTGTGCTGGAGATCATTAATACGATCGTGGTGATTGTTCTGATCCTTATGGTTGTGTGTAGTATTGCGGTAGGAATCAGTGCCAATTCGATTACGAAAGCACTGAATAAAAGTATTGACGAGGTGATGGAGGTTTCATCGGGCAATCTGAACGTAAAGCAGAATCAGAAGCTGTTACGCAGAAAGGATGAGATTGGAAATCTTTCCAGAGCGATCCATAATCTGCAGGAGGAGCTTTGCAAGATCGTCGGAGATATCAAAGAAAGTACGGATACTCTGCTGCAGGCGTCCAATACTCTTGAGGAGACTTCTCATTATACCTACAATGGGATCGGTGAAGTCAATCATGCGATGGATACGATCACGGACGGAGCAAACAGACAGGCAGAAGATGTCGGAAGTGCTTCCCAGAATGTGCGTGATATGGGAGATCTTATCTTAAAGACCGGCCGCGAGGCAGATAGCCTTGAGAGCAGCGCCGACAGCATGAAGGATGCCAGTGACAAAACGGCAGTCACGATCAATGGTCTGCGTGGCATCAGTGCCGATGTAAAGGAAGCAGTCGCACAGATTGTGGAGCAGACGGCACAGACGAACAGTTCAGCACAGAGCATCCGCGAGGCGTCTCTGTTTATTTCACAGATTGCCGAGGAAACAAATCTGTTGTCACTGAATGCGAGTATTGAGGCGGCACGCGCCGGTGAAGCGGGAAGAGGCTTTGCGGTGGTAGCATCACAGATCCAGAAGCTGGCAGAGCAGTCCAATGCGGCCAGCGGCAATATCGAAGAGATGGTCAATACTCTTCTGAAAAATTCCGAGCGAGTGGTTGGCACCATGGCACAGACCCAGGAGGTGATCGAGCGGCAGAACGAATATATTGCCAACACGGAGCAAAGTGTGGCGAGCGTGATGAAGCAGATTGAGACCTCGATCGGATATATCCGAAATATCGGACAGCAGATGAAAGCGCTGGAGGCTGCAAGAGCAGAGATCATACAGAGAATTGATGCCATGTCGGAGATTGCACAGAACAATGTAACGGGGACTTCTCAGACGACAAATGCACTGTCGGAGATGGCAGAGAGCTTCGGAAAGATCGAAAAGTCGACGGAAAATCTTCGTCAGACGGCAGATCTTCTGGCAGACAACATTGGTCACTTTACCGTATAGTTAACATACAGATAACGGAGGAAGAACATGGAGATTGATGTGGAAAACAGCGTGTATGGACAGAGGGCGAAACAGTTGTTTTTGGAGGGCTATAACTGCAGCCAGTCAGTATTTCTGGCGTTTGAGGACAAATATGACATGGATCACAGCACGGCCATGAAGCTAAGCTCATCCTTTGGTGGAGGAATGGGAAGACTCAGGGAGGTGTGCGGTGCTGTGTCCGGCATGTTTATGGTAGCCGGTATTTTGTACGGCTATGATGAACCGAAGGATTTTGAGGGCAAATCAGAGCATTATGCCAGAATACAGCAGCTTGCTGCAGAGTATCAGAAGAGGAACGGTTCGATCGTGTGCCGGGAACTTCTGGGGCTTGGCAAAGGTAAGGATGACCCGACTCCGTCAAAGCGGACGCAGGAGTATTATAAGAAGCGTCCATGCCCGGATCTGGCAGCAACGGCGGCGGCAATTATGGAGGCATATATCCGGGAACAGGAGAATGCATGATAAAATGCCGCTTGAAAGGAGTTGCGTATGAAGAAGGTGATGATCGTAGAAGACGAAAAAGTAATCTGTGAGGAGCTTTGTGACCTGTTGAAAAATGCAGGCTATGAGGCGGAGATCCTCACAGATTTTGCACATTCCGTGTCCGTTATTTTGGACAGCAATGCAGATCTGGTATTGCTTGATATCAATATTCCGAAGATGAATGGAGAGCAGGTGCTTCGGGAGCTCAGACAGCAGTCGGATGTGCCGGTGATCATGGTTACAAGCCGTACGGAGGAGCTGGATGAGGTTTTGTCGATGAGTTACGGCGCCGATGATTATATCACAAAGCCGTATAATCCAACGATTCTGCTGCTTCGGATCCAGGCTATCTTAAAGCGCACAGAGGTAAGCGGTACGGGCTCCTGCAGCTATCGGGATATCGCAGTGAATCCGGGGAAAGGTGTCCTTGATTCGGGACAGACCCAGATGATCCTGACCAAAAACGAAATGCTGATCTTTATGACACTGCTTCAGCATCAGGGGCAGATCGTGTCCAGAGATGAGCTGATGACAAGACTTTGGGACAACAGTGAATATATCAGTGATAATGCGCTGACGGTCAATATCAGCAGACTGCGGACAAAGCTTGCACAGCTGGGATATCCGGATGCAATTGAGACCAGAAAGAAACAGGGGTATGTACTGATATGAGGATAGGCAGATATTTACAGGACAGGTGTGTCATGATCGCTCTGTATGTGGCAGCTTTGGTGATTTGTGTTGTCTTTATGGCAGCCTGTGGCGTGGGAAAGGAGCTGATCGGCGCAGTTTCTGTAGTGATGAGCGTGGCGGCTCTTTTCGGACTGGTCTATGATTACTGCCGGAAGAACGCATATTATCAGCGTCTTTTTCAGAATCTTGACCGGCTGGATCAGAAGTACCTGATCCTCGAGACAATGAAACAGCCGGAATTTTATGAAGGCGAGCTGTTTGCGCAGGTTTTATATGAGGCTAATAAATCCATGACGGAGCAGGTCAACGAAAACCGCAGACAGATGAAGGATTTCAAGGACTTTATTGAAATGTGGGTTCATCAGGTTAAGCTTCCGGTGGCAAGTCTTTTGCTTTTGTGCCACAATCACCCGGAAAATCTGGATAAAAAGTTTGTAGAGCAGCTTCGACGCATTAACCGTTATACGGAGCAGGTGCTTTATTATACAAGGGCAGAGCATTCCGAGAAGGATTATCTGTTCCAGCGATGTTCATTGGCACAGATCGTGCATAAAGCCGCAATGAAGAATAAGGATGATCTTTTGGAGAATAAGGTGGAATTTCAGGTCAGCGGCTGCGATCATACCGTGGTGACGGATATGAAGTGGATGGAGTTTATTCTGGATCAGATCATCAATAACAGTATCAAATACCGTCGTGAAACAGATGCCATGATACAGATCAGTGCATCTGCTGAAAATGGGAAAACAATCCTGTCGATTAAGGACAACGGGATCGGGATTGCAGAGAGCGATCTGCCGAGACTGTTTGAGAAATCCTTTACCGGCGGCAACGGAAGGCTCCTTGACCGCATGGAAGCAAAGTCGACGGGAATGGGGCTTTATATTGCCAAAAACATGTGCGACAAGCTGGGGCATGAGATCCATGTTATTTCTGAGGAAGGTTCGTATACACAGGTCAACATTACATTTTTGTAATATACAGTCAGATTGGGCGAACGACAAATGGGAGATTCCCCGATACAATGTAGAAAACGTGATCAAGAAAGGGGAATCAACATGCAGAATACATTACATGTAGAACATTTGGAAAAATATTACGGGAGCAGATCGAGTCTGACAAAGGCAATCGATGATCTTTCATTTGATGTACAGCCGCAGGAGTTTGTGGCGATCATGGGTGCTTCCGGCAGCGGTAAGACGACGTTGCTTAACTGCATTTCCACAGTAGACCGTCCAACCGCGGGAAGTATTTATGTGGACGGAGAGAACGTCACCAAATTAAGAGGAGAGGCGTTAAATCGTTTCCGCAGAGAGCGGTTTGGATTTATCTTTCAGGATTTCAATCTGTTAGATACATTGACGGCATATGAAAATATCGCACTGGCGCTTTCCATTCAGAATGTAAAAGCAGCAGAGATTGACAAGCGGGTGCGTAAGGTGGCGAAGGAGTTAGACATTGCAAATGTTTTAAACAAGTATCCTTATGAGATGTCCGGCGGACAGAAGCAGAGAGTGGCATCGGCAAGGGCAGTTGTAACAAATCCCAAGCTGGTGCTGGCGGATGAACCGACAGGAGCGCTGGATTCCAAATCATCCCGGCTTTTGCTGGAGAAGTTTGCGTACCTGAATCAGGAACTTCAGGCGACGATTTTGATGGTGACACACGATTCGTTTTCGGCAAGCTATGCATCCAGAGTGATTTTTATTAAGGATGGAAAGCTGTTTCATGAGCTTCACAGAGGTGATTTATCGAAGAAGGAATTTTTCGGACAGATCATTGATGTTCTCACTCTGTTAGGAGGTGACGTCAGCGATGCTCTTTAAGATAGCCTTAAAAAACATGGGGAAAAGCATACGGGATTATGCGGTTTATTTCTTTACGATCGTGATCGGCGTAGCAATCTTTTATATCTTTAATTCGCTGGAATCGCAGACGGTGATGATGAATGTGTCAAAGGATACCAGAGAGATTATTAAAATGATGATTACGATCATGTCGGGTTTAAGTGTATTTGTATCATTTGTTCTGGCATTTTTGATCATATATGCCAACCGGTTCCTGATGAAACGAAGAAACAGGGAGTTTGGTATTTACCTGACATTAGGAATGGGAAAACAGAAGGTGTCTACAATCCTGGTTTTGGAAACCTTGGTGGTTGGTATCGGCTCTCTGGCAGCAGGTCTGGCGATCGGTGTCGCTGCATCACAGTTTATGAGTGCGTTTGTTGCAAATATGTTTGATGCAGATATGAGTAAATATCGTTTCATTTTCTCGTTGTCTGCCTGTCGTAAAACGATCCTGTGTTTTGTGATCATTTACGCCGTTGTGATTATTTTTAATACCGTCAATGTCAGCCGTTTAAAGCTGATCGATCTGATCTATGCCGGCAGAAAATCAGAGAAGCTTCGCATGAAAAATCCATGGCTTTGTACACTGGTCTTTGTGGCTGCCGCAGCCGTGCTGGCAAACTGCTATTACCGGGTCGGATTCCATGCCGTAGATATTTCGCTCAAGGGAATGAGTTGGGTGATCGTCGCAGGAATGATCTGCACATTTTTAATCTTCTGGTCCGTTTCCGGATTATTGCTTCGTGTTGTGATGTCCATGAAAAGCTTATATTACAAAGGACTCAACAGCTTTGTGCTGCGGCAGTTAAGTAGTAAGATCAACACGACGGTATTTTCCATGACGATCATCTGCCTGATGCTGTTTGTCACGATCTGTATTCTTACCTCTGCATTTGCAATCAAAAATACAATGACCAGCAACCTGAACAAAAAGGCACCGGTCGATATTGAGTTCAGCGCACTGATGAATCTGGATCGCTATGCATCGACGCAGGATGAATACAGCAAGAAGGAGATTGCCTCGTCCCATCGTACCGTAAAACAGAGATATAAGGACATTAAGGTTGATCTGGACGGATATCTGAAGGATTCCTGTGAGGTGTATGTCTACGGAAGTCCGGATTTTACCTTTGAGGACTTCTGCGGCGATAAGCTCGGTGATGTGAAAAAGAAGTATCCGCAAATGATCACAGACACCGGTGAAGATATTATAAAAATAAGCGATTATAACCGTCTGATGAAGCTGTACGGAAGAAAGCAGTATACGCTGGCATCCGATGAATATATGGTGATTGCTGATTTCGATAATATGATGCAGCTTCGGGATGAGGTGCTTTCAAGCGGGCAGACGATTGAGGTGTTTGGAAGCACGTTAAAGCCAAAGTACCGCAAATGTCAGGAAGGCTTTTTGGACATTTCCGCCCAGAGCCTGAATACGGGAATCATACTGGTGCCGGATGATGTCGTTCAGGAGAAATGGATCAAACAGGACTGCCTGTTTGGAAATTATAAGGCAGTCAGCAAGCAGGAAAAGCAGAAGCTTGAAAAGGAGATTAGAAGCAGCTCCTTAAAAGGAAAATATATTTATGCATCCAAGCAGGAACTGGCAGATGCGAGCCTGGGGCTGAGTGCGCTGGTGACCTTTATCGGTCTGTATCTTGGTATCGTATTTCTGATGGCGGGGGCCGCAATTCTCGCGTTAAAGGAGCTTTCAGAGAGTGCGGATAATGTGGAGCGTTACCGGATGCTTCGAAAGCTTGGCGTGGAAAATAAAATGTTAAACGGCGCGTTGTTTAAGCAGATCGTGATCTTCTTTCTCTGTCCGCTTTTACTTGCCATCACCCATTCTTATTTCGGAATGCGGTTTGCCGTTGATGTCCTGTCTTATATGGTACAAAAGGATCAGATGCTTTCGTCTACGCTGCTTGCAGTGGCGATCATTGCCGTGATCTATGGGGGTTATCTGGTCATCACCTACTTTAGCAGCAAGTCGATCATTCGGGAGTAATTGGGGGAGATTGTCATTTGTAAAAGAAACATAAGTTTGCTATAATGGAGGTATGAAAGAACGGATATATATTGCCATTGACCTGAAATCATTTTATGCATCGGTGGAGTGTGTGGAGCGGGGACTGAATCCTCTCACCACGAACCTTGTTGTTGCCGATGCCAGTCGAACAGAGAAAACAATATGTCTGGCGGTCTCGCCGTCCCTGAAAAGCTATGGGATATCGGGACGTGCCAGACTTTTTGAAGTGGTTGAAACAGTCCGGCGTATCAATGCGCAGAGAAGAGAAAAGGCACCGGGACACCGTCTGGAGGGAGAGTCGTTTCTTGCTGCAGAGCTGTCGGCGGATCCAAAGCTGGCGCTGGGGTATATTGCAGCACCGCCGCGGATGGCGTATTACATGGAGTACAGTACAAGGATTTATGATATCTATTTGAAATATGTAGCACCGGAGGATATGCATGTGTATTCGGTCGATGAGGTTTTTATGGATGTGACCGATTATCTGGACACATATCAGATGACACCGGAGCGTCTTGCTGCCACGATCATACAGGATGTGCTTGACAGCACAGGGATCACAGCAACAGCTGGGATCGGAAGTAATCTGTATCTGTGCAAGATCGCAATGGATGTGGAAGCGAAGCATATTGAGCCGGATGAAAACGGTGTGCGGATCGCGAGACTGGATGAGATGAGTTACCGACGAAATCTCTGGAATCATCAGCCAATCACAGATTTCTGGCGTGTCGGACCGGGCTATGCAAGGAAGTTGGCGCAGGCAGGCATGTACACGATGGGGGATGTGGCAAGATGCTCGATCGGCAGGGATACCGATTATTATAACGAGGATCTGCTCTACCGGCTTTTTGGTGTCAATGCAGAGCTTCTGATCGACCACGCCTGGGGCTGGGAACCCTGCACGATCGCCCAGATCAAAAGCTACCGTCCGGCAACGAACAGTCTTGGCTCCGGTCAGGTGTTATCCTGTCCGTACGATTATGATAAAGCAAGGCTTGTAGTCAAGGAAATGACGGATCTTCTGGTATTAGAACTGGTAGATAAAGGACTTGTAACGGATCAGATGGTATTGACGGTCGGATATGATGTGGAGAATCTGGACCGGACCGGAAAGAAAAGTTACCGGGGTGAAGTGACAACGGACAGGTATGGCAGAAGGATTCCGAAGCATGCGCACGGAACGGTCAATCTTGATCGGAAAACTTCGTCAACGCATCAGATCCTGGAGGCGGTTTTGTCGTTGTATGACCGGATTGTCAATGAAAATCTGCTTGTCCGGCGAATCAATATTACCGCCAATCATGTGATCGATGAGAGAGATGCAGCACAGGAGGTGCAGTATGAGCAGCTCAGTCTTTTCGAGGATGTTGCTCTGGAGGAACAGAAGAAGGAAGAGGAAGAGAAGGAGCTTGCCAAGGAGAAACGCATGCAGCATGCCGTGATCGATATCAAAAAGAAATTTGGAAAAAATGCAATCTTGAAGGGCATGAATTTGGAGGAGGGCGCAACTGCCAGAGACAGGAACAGACAGATTGGAGGACACCGGGCATGAGAGAGCAAACAGATCCGTTTCCGTATGAGGATATTGTAAATCTGCCACATCATAGATCGCAGACACATCCGCATATGTCGATGGAGGAGAGGGCGGCCCAGTTTTCTTCCTTTGCGGCGCTGACCGGTCACAAGGAGGCGGTGCGGGAAAAGGCACGCCGGACCAGTGAACGCATGGAGCTGGATGAAGACCAGAAGGTACGGCTGGATGAGATGCTGCAGGTTCTGTTGAAGGAGCATGGGTATGGAGCCCGGTTTACGGTATTTCGCCCGGATGAAAGGAAAAGCGGAGGGGTGTATGTGACGGTAGACGGTGTGGTAAAGAGCGTAGACGCATATGCGAAAGTCATAAAGCTCGAGAGCGGGGAAAGTCTGAATATTGCGGATGTTGTGGACATTTCCATACGGGGAGGGAATTGACGATTTTTCGAAAAAATGGTATGATTTATACAAAGAAGGGAGGCGGAAGATATGGGAAAACAGTGGATTATTTCAATCAGCAGAGAGTACGGAAGTGGTGGACATAAGATCGCAGAGAAGTTGTCCGAGATATTCGACTTTCCGATGTATGATCGTGAACTGCTGGACAACGTGTTCGGAGATGAGGCGAACGTGGAGGAGTGGCGTGAATGTGACGAGATGCCGGCTCCGTTAGCATTCTCCAAGAAGTTTTCCGGTACGAAGAATTCTTCAGAGTATACATTGGCGAAGCGGCAGTTTAATTATCTGAGAAAGAAAGCAAACGAGGGAGATTCCTTTGTTGTTGTCGGAAGGTGTTCTGAACATATTCTGCGTGAGTATGATGGATTGATCCCAATCTTTATTCTGGGTGATGAGGACACGAAGATCAAGCGTGTCATGGAAAGACGTAACTTCACAGAGAAGGAAGCGAAGGCAGCACTTGCCCGTCATAACCGGCTGAGAGAGAGATATCACAACAGCTACTGTGAAGGTAAGTGGGGAGATTCAAGGTGCTATGATGTCTGCATTAACAGCAGTCGTCTGGGACTGGATGGTACGGTCAAGATTCTGGAGGATTATATCCGCGGCAGAATGGAACAGGAAGACGAACAGTAATTCGAAACTGCCGGAGTGTTACAGCGAGATGCGGTAATGTTCCGGCAGTTGTTTTTTTGTTTGAGTAAGTAATAGAAAAAGGAGAGAACAGATGACAAAGAAGCAGAGAGCCTTAGAGATCATTGAACGCCTAAAAAGAGAGTATCCGGATGCGGACTGTACCCTTGACTACGAGGAGGCATGGAAGCTTTTAGTTAGTGTGCGTCTGGCGGCACAGTGTACCGATGCCAGAGTAAATGTGGTTGTACAGGGGCTGTTTGCAAAGTATCCGGATGTGGATGCACTGGCAGCAGCGGATGTGGATGATATTGAACAGATTGTGCGCCCGTGTGGTCTTGGGAGGAGTAAGGCGAGAGATATCAGCGCATGTATGAAAATGCTGCGGGACGAATATGGTGGAAAGGTACCGGAGGATTTTGATGCCCTTCTGAAGCTGCCGGGTGTGGGGCGCAAGAGTGCCAATCTGATCATGGGAGATGTATTTGGCAAGCCGGCGATCGTGACGGATACTCACTGCATCCGGCTTAGTAACCGGATGGGGCTTGTGGATGGAATAAAAGATCCGAAGAAGGTGGAGATGGCATTGTGGAAGCTGATCCCTCCGGAAGAGGGCAGCGATTTCTGTCACCGTCTGGTCAATCATGGACGGGAAGTTTGTACAGCGAGAACAAAGCCGTATTGTGACCGGTGTTGTCTGGAGGATATCTGTCCGAAAAACGGAATATAGATATAATAAATCCTAAAGGGCTCATATTGTGCGCGACTATTCTTTTTATCTGGAAAGTTTTGTTCATAATATTCGGATACATAGAAATTGCAGAAATGAACATAATGAAAAAAAGAATCAATAATGTGATTGACGCAGGGAGATGAAAAGGGTATTCTAGCCATATGGTTAGTTAAAGCTAACTGGAAAAAGACGAGACTAACATTGGAGGAGAGGAATGAGTCAGGGATTATCGAAGATGCTCCAGAGCATAGATGGAAATAATATTGAGATGAGGATTGCCTATCAGTGTGCTCCGCTTTTAGCGGGTTTAAAGCCATCCAATCTTCTGATGCTGCGCAGCCGTGAGCTGGTTTGTGTTCAGCATCTGCTGAAAAAGGCGGGGATATCCTATTTCATTGTAGCACAGGAGAAGGAGAAGGCAGCAGTTCTATTATACAACAAAAAACAGCTTGAAAAATACATGGAACAGGAATGTGTGGCAGAGGGACTGTGCCGGATGGGTTATGAGGATCTGAGCCTGGGCAGGGTTTTGTATGTATTTCGTGTTCATTATGAGGCATTTCTGCGGGGAGAGGGAGATTTTCCTCATGAGATGGGATTTCTGCTTGGATATCCGGTGGAGGATGTTGAGGGCTTTATCCGTAATGGTGGCGAGAACAGCCTGTACACGGGAGACTGGAAGGTATATGACAACCTGACAGAGAAGCTTCAGCTGTTCAGTAAATTTGAGATGGCAAGGGAGAGCCTTCTCGGAATGGTTTCGGCAGGTACCGGGATTGTTGAGATCATGAGAAATAAACGTCTTCAGCAGCCGGTAGCATAAGCAGTTTCTGAAACGTCAAATTTTCATGGAAGATCAAGGTGAGCCGTCCGGAAAATGCGGTAAAGTAAAATTATACAAAGTGAAGTGAAATATTCATGGATGGATTGTTGTATCTGTCTATGGATATTTTTTTTAATGTAGACTATCATTAAAAGAGAATGAGAGATAGAAAGGCGTGATACAGAGATGAAATATGATTTGGTTATTTTTGATATGGATGGAACCATTTTAAACACACTGGAGGATCTGGCGGACAGCCTGAATGCAACACTGCGTCATTTCCATTATCCGGAGCATACGATCGAGGAGGTATGCTCCTTTGTGGGAAACGGAATCCGTCTGTTGATCGAGAGAGGTGTTCCGAAGGGGCTTGAGGTTTCCGAGATTGACAAGGTTCATGCATATTTTATGACATATTATCAGGAGCATTGTGCAGATAAGACAAAGCCATATGACGGCATTCATGAGACGATACAGAAGCTGCGGGAAGCCGGAATCAAGACAGCCGTCGTATCCAACAAAGCGGACTGTGCGGTAAAGGAGCTGGCAGAGCAGTATTTTGAGGGAATGTTTGATGTGGCAGTCGGAGAACGTGAGGGCATTCTTAAGAAGCCGGCACCGGATGGAGTGAATGATGTTCTGTGCCAGCTTGGTGTTGCGAGAGACAGGGCAATTTACGTGGGTGATTCCGAGGTGGATGTTGCAACGGCACAGAATGCACAGATGGACAGCCTGATCGTGGAATGGGGCTTCCGCAAGGCTGATTTTCTGAAGGAGCATGGTGCAAAGCTTTTGATCAGTGATCCGAAGGAAATCGTAGAATATTGCGTGCGGCAGTAAGGAAGAAGTTACCGGCAACCACATTCATTTGTCGTTTTGCCACGCAATACAAGGGAAAAAGCGAAAAACTTGTGCAAAATAAGCTGAAAAAAGGGGCTGACTTTTTATACTAAAAGTTGTATAGTATAAAATGGTTTGTTTAAAAACATAGGATTATATAAATTTATAGGAAAAGAGGACGAGGGGGACACATGAAAAAAAATTGGTTACTTCGGATCATACTTGGAATTGCAGGCGTGCTCGTAGTGGCAGTGGTTGCAGTTTTAATCTGGCAGAAGGGATATTATGGCGGACGCTGGTATGGCGGAACGACGATCAACGGTGTGGATGTGTCGAAGCAGACGCTGGCACAGTCCAAGCAGAAGCTGATCGATGCGCATAAGGACTATTCCCTGACGATCACGGCGAGAGATGGCGGCAGCCTGACTCTTTCAGGGGATGACATTGATTATAAGTTTGATATTGGTTCACAGTTTGATGAGTTGTTTGACAAGCAGCATGCTTCCATGTCTTTCTTTGGAAAGAAGAGAGAGTATATCATGGATTATGATGTGACATATGATGCCGGTAAGGTGGCACGCATTGCTTCCGAGTCAGCATTGATGACAGGAGACGGCTATCCGATCCAGAAACCGGTCAGTGCGCATGTGCAGTATTCTTCCGAGAAGAAGCAGTATGAGTGTGTTGCTGAGGTTTCGGGTAATAAGCTGAAAAAGAAAGCATTTATCAATGCGATCGAGGAGACTCTGCAGAGAGCACAGACAAAGATGGATCTGACGGATGAGAAGACATATCCGGGTGTATATAAGACACCGAAGATCACATCAGAGGATGAGGAACTTAAGACAGCACTCAGCACCTGTAATAACGCAGCCATCCGTTTCATTAAGTGGAATATGGGCGAGGGTGTGACCGAGCAGATCACACCGGAGGAGATTTCACAGTGGATTACATACAAGAACGGTAAGGTTAAGTATGATAAGGAAGCAATCTCTGACTGGGTGGAAGCCTTCTGCCTCAAGTATAAAACAGTAGGAAAGACCAGAACCATCAAGGATCACAATGGCAAGAATGTTAAGATTTACGGCGGCGATTATGGCTGGCAGATGGATTATGAGAAGACTTTAAGTCAGACGATGAAAGCTTTGAAGAAGTCTTTGGACACATCAGCAACCGAGGCGTATCTGAAGGAACCGGACAACCTGGATAATAAGAAGGCGCTGACCATTAAGAATACGGTCGAGTATCTGAATACGGCATTCCGGAAGGATTATCAGAACTTTGCAGTAGACTGGGATACGCAGAACTATACAGAGATTTCTCTGGCAGACCAGATGATTTATGTGTTCCGTAAGGGTAAGGTTGCATATTCCTGCAAGTGTATCAGTGGACTTCCGGTGGAGGGAAGAAGCACACCGACCGGTGCATACTTCATCAAGGAGCATAACACACACCGTGTTCTGAAAGGTGAGAATTATGCAACACCGGTTGATAACTGGGTACGTATTACCTGGTCCGGTACAGGTTTCCACTCTGCTCCATGGCAGAGCTGGTCTTCATGGACAAAGAATTATTATAAGGTAAGAGGTTCTCATGGCTGTCTGAATCTGGAGCCATCGGTTTCTAAGCAGATTTATGATATGGTTCAGTATCGTGAGGCAGTATTTATTCACTAAAATTGATATTGATTCTGACAGGGCGGATTTGCGGTTTTGCCGGAATGACAGGATAAGTAAAGGCGGATTCCAAATGGAGTCCGCCTTTTAAAACAGCTTTACTTGCATGTAACCGATATGCTTGAATTAAGAAATACTTTCGCATGTCGCGTTCATACACTTAAAGTAAGAAATGCTTTTGCGTGTGATCCGATACCTACTGAATATCGTTATCATCGAAAGGATCACCGCATTCCGGACAGAATTTCGGTGGATTTGCAGGATCCTCCGGCTGCCATCCGCATTTATCACATTTGTATAAAGGAACGCCGGCCGGCTTTCTTGCACCGCACTCGGAACAGAATCTGCCCTGATTGACTGCACCGCAGGAGCAGGTCCATCCGGCGGCAGGGGCTGGCTTTGGAGCACCGCATTCTGCACAGAATTTACCGGTGTTTACGGCACCGCACGAACAGGTCCAGTTATCAGAGGATGGTGCTGCCGGGGAAGGAACAGCTGTACTTGCTGCGGTAGCGGCCTGCTCAGCCTGCATCTGGAACAGGTTGCCGGCATTGATTCCGCCAGCCTGCGTTGCCATATTCATGCCTGCAAATGCCATCATCGGTCCGGTAGAGGTGTTGGCAGCAGCAGATTTCATTGCCTCTGCCTGTGCCTCAGTCAGTGTGGCAGCAGCCATACCCGGATTTCTCATAACAGCAGTACGCTGCAGGTTCTTAATCATCTCCTCGTCCTCCGGCGGAGCCGTGATGCTGTTGACACCAAAGGAAATGATCTTAATGCCACGGAGGTTAGTCCATTTTTCGGACAGAACCTCGTTCAGAGCGTCCGCTAACTCCATTGTGTGTGCCGGAACTGCACTGTAACGGATGCCCATTGCGGAAATCTTTGCAAATGCCGGCTGCAGCGCAGTCAGCAGCTCGGATTTTAACTGATCATCGATCTGATCACGCTTGTATTCCTCGACAATATTGCCACAGACGTTTGTATAGAACAGGATCGGATCCACGATCTTGTAAGAATATTCTCCGTTACATCGTACCGTGATATCGACGTCAAGACCAATGTTCTGGTCAACAACACGGAATGGGATCGGATTCTGTGTACCGTACCGGTTTCCCATCAGCTCTTTCGTGTTGAAAAAGTAAATGCGCTGATCTCTTCCGGCATCGCCGCCGAAGGTGATACGGCTGCCAATCTCTGAAAATGTTGCAACAATGCTTTTGCCTAAAGACCCGCAGAATATACTTGGTTCTGTTGATGTATCATATAAGAACTGTCCGGCTTCGGCACAGATCTCAACGACCTTGCCCTGATCAACGATGATCATACATTGTCCCTCGTTGACTGCGATCACAGAGCCGTTGGTGATAATGTTATCGCTTCCACTGTTTTTCGTACCAAACATGCCCTTGACACGTTTGGTTCCCTTTGTTACAAGAACGTCAGCGTCCATGGAGTCACAGTAAAAATACTCCTTCCACTGGTCTGCCATTGTACCGCGGATCGCTCCGCCGATTGCTTTGATTAATCCCATGTAATGTACCATACCCTTTCCGATGCTGTTTTTGAAGTTACTATATTATGATTATATCGTGATTTGACCGAAAAGTCCATGAAAATGTCATTGCCGGGATCGCACAATGACGGTGTCCGGAATTGTTTTTTTGAACTGATGGAGCAGCGAAAAATCGAGCGGGAGGACTCCTGATTCGCAGGATATTTCTGCTTCATGGTTGCACACCGAATATAGAAATGGTATGCTATATCATATACTGAAAAAACATAGGGATAAACTGGGCGATAGACCCGGAATCAGGAATGGAGGATGAAAATGAACGAATATACGATCAATACGAAATGTGTGCAGGCCGGATACACGCCGGGCAATGGAGAACCGCGTCAGATTCCGATTGTGCAGTCGACCACCTTTAAATATGACACCAGTGAGGCGATGGGACGCCTGTTTGATCTGGAGGATTCCGGTTACTTTTATACCAGACTGCAAAATCCGACGAACGATCATGTGGCAGCAAAGATTGCAGCATTAGAAGGAGGAACGGCAGGAATGTTAACCTCCTCCGGGCAGGCAGCCAACTTCTTCGCACTGTTTAACATCTGCGAATGCGGAAGCCATATTGTGGCATCCTCCTCTATCTACGGAGGTACTTTTAATCTGATCGCCGTAACCATGAAGAAGATGGGAATTGACGCGACCTTTGTATCGCCGGATTGCACCAAAGAAGAGCTTGCAGCTGCATTCCAGGACAATACAAGGGCGGTGTTTGGTGAGACGATTGCCAATCCTGCATTGACGGTTCTTGATATTGAGAAGTTTGCAAAGGCAGCACATGAGCATGGAGTGCCGTTGATCGTGGACAATACATTTCCAACGCCGGTCAACTGCCGTCCGATCGAGTGGGGAGCAGATATTGTAACACATTCTACAACGAAATATATGGATGGTCATGGTGCAGCAGTCGGTGGAGCAATCGTGGACAGCGGTCGCTTTGACTGGATGGCGTATGCCGATAAGTTCCCGGGACTTTGTAAACCGGATGAATCTTATCATGGAATTACTTATGCGGAGAAGTTTGGCAAAGAGGGTGCTTTTATTACGAAATGTACTGCGCAGCTCATGCGTGATTTTGGATGTATTCAGTCTCCGCAGCATGCATTTATCTTAAATCTTGGTCTGGAATCGCTTCATGTGAGAATGCCGAGACATGTGGAGAACGGACAGGCAGTTGCTGAGTTTCTTAAGGAGCAGCCACAGGTAGCTCATGTTAATTATCCGGGTCTTAAAGGAGATCCTTATTATGAGAGAACACAGAAGTATATGCCAAACGGCGGCTGCGGTGTTGTTTCCTTTGAATTAAAGGGAGGAAGAGAGGCTGCAGAGAAGTTTATGAAGAGCCTGAAGCTTGCTGCCATTGAGACGCATGTGGCAGATGCAAGAACCTGCTGCCTGAATCCGGCAACCTCAACGCACCGCCAGATGAATGATGAACAGTTAAAGGAAGCAGGTATTCCGGCAGGACTGATCCGTATCTCCTGCGGTCTGGAGGATAAGAAGGATCTGATCGCAGATCTGAAGCAGGCCCTTGAGGCAGTCTGAAACCATAGTCTTGACACAGGGTCAGATGGTGATTTAATATAAGTTTAATACACCAAAGAAAGGCTTGTGTTTAGTTTAATGACAGAGACAAAACAGATACATAAAATAAAACCGCAGGGAGAGTCGTTTGCAGATCTGGCAGAGGAACTTTTCCTGTGGGCGAAGGAAGAGACGTTTCCGAAAAATGTCAGCGCAGATGCAGCACGCATTCTGCAGGCGCAAAGGCAGCGTCTTCGTGAAAAAGGTCTTGAGATGGAGTATGCAATGACATCTCAGGACTTTTTTTCGGATGCAGGAAAACAGCATACCCTTTTTCTGCATTGGCTGTGTGAAGGAGATATTATATTCCGGTCAGACCGGAGACGGCCGTATAAGCTTTTGAAACGACTGCGGCTTCAGGCGGTGGCGCGTTATCAGGGACGCGGTTATCTCATTCATCAGTTATATTTTCAGAGAGAACATGGCAGTGACTGGAAGAGAAGCTTCCGGCGCATATTAAAATGCTTCGGCATCGGTGCGGGCGCAGGACTTGTGGCTTCACTATACCGGATTCTGGCTTTAAACAGTCTGGACTATGCAAGCCTCCTGATTGATCCGCTGGTGGGTGCGCTCCTGCTTTATGTCGTATATGCGGTGGGACAGTTGGGAAAGCTATTGGTGGAAGGTGTTCGGACGATGCCGTTGATCCGCAGGAGCGGTCAGACGCGCATGGAGATCACATCGGTAATGCAGTTGTTAAATCATGATTTTTCGTTTCATGAATTTGAGGCAGAATTAGTAAACCTTTTACAGCGGGTATTATTTGAGAAGGACATTTCAGATATTGCGCAGTATGAACCAGAGGCACGGGAGGGCTGTCTGGGAGATATCATATACAGTGAATATACAGGAATGATGATCTTTCGTGGATATCATTCAGAGGAATCCGTCTGTACGTTGCATGTTGATCTGTACATGCAGGATGTATATATGACCGGTGGCAGATTCCGTCAGAGAAGAGATCTGTTCCATATAACGGTCAGAAAGGATCTGTCCGCAAAATCGGACAGATCGAAACGCTGGAGTATGCAGGCAATGTGGAGGGAAGCATAGAGATCGGAGGAAGATTCATGAACAATAAATTTGATTTTGACAAGGAGATTAATCGGAGAAATACAGGTTCCCTGAAATGGGATGTGCCGGAAAACGAACTGCCGTTATGGGTGGCAGATATGGATTTTGAGACGGCACCGGCCGTCAGAAAAGCACTTCAGAAGAGAGTAGAGCATGGTGTGTTTGGGTATTCCGTTCTGCCGGACTGTTGGTATCAGGCTTATCAGGACTGGTGGAAGAAACGCCATCATCTGGAGATTGAAAAGGACTGGCTGATCTTTTGCACCGGTGTGATCCCGGCTTTATCAACTGCAGTACGCAAGCTGACAACGCCGGGGGAGAAGATTCTGATCCAGACGCCGGTATACAATATTTTCTTTAATTCGATCATCAACAATGGAAGATTTGTGGTGGAGAGTCCGCTTTCCTATGAGAATGGCAGGTATACGATCAACTGGGAGGATCTGGAGACGAAATTATCGGATCCGCAGGTGTCCATGATGATCCTGTGTAATCCGCACAATCCGGTAGGAAATATATGGGATGCAGACACCTTATCGCGGATCGGTGAGCTGTGCCGGAAGCATCATGTAGTTGTGTTCTCGGATGAGATCCACTGTGATCTGACGGCACCGGGGAAGGAATATATTCCGTTTGCGTCAGTATCTGATGTGTGCGCGGCGATCAGTGTGACGGCGATCGCACCGACAAAGGCATTTAATATTGCGGGACTGCAGACGGCGGCGGTTATGGTTCCGGATCCGCTCCTGCGCCACAGAATGTGGAGAGCGTTGAACACAGACGAAGTGGCAGAGCCGAATGCATTTGCCGTGGACGTGGCTGTGGCAGCCTTCGAGGAAGGCGGCGAGTGGCTGGATGCGCTCCGCGAATATCTTCAGGAGAATAAGAAGGCTGCGGTACAATTTATTCAGACGGAGATGCCGATGATCACAACAGGCTCCCTTGATGTGACATATCTTATGTGGCTTGACTGCAGTCAGGTGACGGATGACAGTGAAAAGCTGTCTGTATATCTGCGTGAAAAGGCAGGTGTTTATCTGTCAGAGGGCAATATCTTTGGCGGAAACGGAGCACAGTTTTTAAGACTGAATACGGCAACGACACGAAAGAATCTTATGGAAGGGTTAAGACGTTTCAAGAAGGGCATCGAGGGCAGGTGTCATGAAAAGGAATCATAAATAATATGAAAAACGACAAAAGTGCAGAGCTGCTGGAGGGATTGAGAGCGGGAAGAAAGCTTTCCTTGCAGCAACAGCTTCTGCTGATCATTCATTTAAGCGTTCCGGCGATCTTTGCACAGATATCCTCGATCGTGATGGAATACATTGATGCATCCATGGTGGGAAGGCTCGGTGCAGACGCATCGGCATCCATTGGACTGGTAGCATCCAGCACATGGCTTTTAGGTGGTCTTACCTCTGCATTTAACACGGGCTTCAGCGTGCAGATCGCACATCGGATCGGAGCCGGGGATGACGTTGGGGCAAGGCGGATCATGAAGCAGGGACTTGCAGTGGCATTGTTATATAGTCTGGTTCTGCTGTCGATCGGCACCGGCATCAGCCGGACACTTCCGGAATGGCTTGGCGGAGAAAGCCGGATCTGTCAGGATGCATTTCATTATTTTCTGATTTATTCACTGGCGCTGCCGGTTATGCAGATGAACCTGGCGGCGGGAGCTATGCTGCAAAGCAGCGGGAATATGCGTCTGCCAAGTATTCTGCATGTGCTGATGTGCTTTTTGGACATGTTGTTTAATATGTTCTTGATCTTTCCGGGACACAATATCCGTCTGGCGGGAATTACGCTGTTGATACCTGGGATGGGACTCGGTGTGCTTGGAGCAGCACTTGGAACAGCACTGGCGCAGCTTGTGATCATGATCTGTATGATGTATTTTCTGCTTGCCAGATCACCCGCACTTCATCTTAGGAAGGGGGAGAAGCTGTGCTTTCACCGGAAGGATCTTAAAAGGGCCGTTTGTATTTCCGTCCCCGTGGCAGTGGAGCAGTTTATCATGAGCGGGGCGCAGATCATGTCGACAAGAATTGTTGCGCCGCTTGGCATGATCGCGATCGCAGCCAATTCATTTTCCATTACTGCGGAGAGCCTGTGCTATATGCCGGGCTATGGGATTGGTTCAGCGGCAACGACATTGATCGGTCAGAGTGTCGGTGCGGGACGTCATGATCTGACCAAGAGACTGGGATGGATCGCTACCGGCTTTGGTATGGCGGTGATGGCAGTCAGCGGGGCAGTGATGTATCTGATCGCACCATGGATGATCGCGGTGCTGTCACCGGATGTGGCAATTCGCGCTCTCGGTGCGCAGGTGCTTCGGATCGAGGCGTTTGCGGAGCCGATGTATGCGGCTTCAATCGTGGCATCGGGTGTGTTTCGTGGAGCCGGTGATACGTTGATTCCGAGCTGCCTGAATTTTTGCAGCATGTGGCTTGTGCGTTTGCCGCTGGCAGCCTTTCTGGCTCCACGGCTGGGACTTCGCGGTGTATGGATCGCCATGTGTATTGAGCTGTGCATCCGTGGCGTTCTTTTTCTAATGCGACTGGCATTCAGCAAGAGCTGGGACAAGGCGGACAAAAGGCACGGAACAAAGCAGCTGACATAAAATAGGTAAAAAGGTTTGGTGCTTTTCTTTTGGCGCAGGATGATGTATAATTGACCTGATAAAGGAGAATAGTGTGAATAGAAAGGCATTGGATTTTTAATATGAAGGAGAATTACAATGCAGGAGATCAAAGAACAAAGATTAACAGGGGAAAGGGCATTATTCCGCAGCAAAGACCTTTCTATTGAATATTCGATATTTGCAGATGGCGAATCACCGTTAAAGGAGAGCAGAGATATTTCGCTGAAGAACACATCCTTTCAGTGGAAGTATCCATTATGGTACTGTCGTAATATTGCCGTTCAGGACTGTGATTTTGCGGAGATGGCAAGAGCAGGGATCTGGTATACGGACAATATTACCGTGGCAGACACACTGTATGAGGCCCCGAAGGGCTTTCGGCGCGTGAAGGGACTTACTTTACGCAATGTAGATCTTCCTCATGCGGAGGAAACACTGTGGCACTGCAGTGATGTGACGCTGGAGAATGTAGTGGCAAAGGGTGATTACTTTGCTATGAACTGCGATCATATGAAGCTTGATCAGTTCCGTCTTGTCGGCAATTACTGCTTTGACGGATGCCATGATGTGGAGGTGCATCATGCGAAGATGCTTTCCAAGGATGCATTCTGGAACTGTGAGAACATTATGGTATATGATTCTTATATCTGCGGAGAATATCTGGGATGGAATTCCAGAAATGTCACATTTGTAAATTGCGTGATCGAGAGTCTTCAGGGCATGTGTTATATGGACAATGTTGTCATGAAAAATTGCAGACTTTTAAATACAACACTCGCATTTGAGTATTCTACGGCAGACGTAGAGACTGTGGGACGGATTGAAAGCGTGAAGAATCCATCCGCAGGCGTGATCAGGGCAGGGGAGATAGGAGAATTGATATTGAATGAAAAGGAGATTGATCCTGCGAAGACAACAATCATTACAGTAGATTGATGCCGCTGTCTGACAGGATTGTTTCATGAGGGAGACGATAACGTTGAGAAAAAGAATCGCTATTTTATCCTCGCAGTTGGAGGAAAATTATCAGGCAAATTTCATGCAGGGATTTCTCGCAAAAGCGTTTGCATTTGATTATGATGTCTGTACATTTGCCACATACCGGAAATATCAGGATACGTCAGAGCGTGAAGTCGGGGAGACAAGCATTTTCTCGCTGATTGATTATGATGCCTTCGATGGAGTTGTGGTACTCCCGGAGACATTGCAGACGCCGGGACTGATGCTTACTCTGGAGCAGGATTTCCGGGAGAAGTTTCAGGGAAAGATTCTGTATGTTGACCGAAAGAGCGACGAGTACAATTATATCATGCTGGATCATTATCATCCGATCAAGCGGATGATCGCGCATCTGATCGAAGAACACGGAATCAAGGATATTATGTATCTGACAGGACCGCGTTATAATGCACATTCCGAGCAGAGACTGCAGGGGTTTCTTGACTGTATGAAGGAGCAAGACATTGATGTCCGGGAGGATCAGATTTTTTATGGGGATTACTGGTATGACGGCGGCAGGGATATGGTGAAGAAGCTGTTTGATGATGGACGGGCACTGCCGCAGGCGATTGCCTGTGCCAATGATCTGATGGCAGTCGGTGTAGCAGAGGCACTGGCGGAGCGGGGTGTACATGTACCGGAGGATATTGCTGTGATCGGGTATGATTCTGTGCCGGAGGGAAAGGAAAGTCCAAGTCCGATCACCTCGATGGATATTCCCTCCAGAGAGTTCGGAGAATATGCGGCAGCATGCATGGATAGTCTTTTGAAGCAGGAAAGTATGCCGGAGTTTGAATATGAGGCTCCGTTGTTTATCGGTGGAAGCTGTGGCTGTCACTGTGAGAGTGTGATCCCCCGGCGGATCGTCAGAGAGCAGTGGTCCACGGAGGTTTCCAGGAAAAGCTTTTATTCCAACTTTAATCATCTGACCGAGGACTGGATCTCGCAGAATTCATTTCCGGAGCTGATGGATGCCGTTCAGACATACAGTTATCAGATCCGCGAGTTTGACAGCTTTCATATCTGTGTTAATGATCTGTGGATCCGGGAGGATAAACCGGCAAGTGTAAATATCATCAAGGGACATTATACAGATCAGATTGCACCGGTATTACATTGTGGACCCTCCGGCAAGGGGGAGGACAGGCTGAACTTTACCGAGAGTTTTCCGCGTGAGCAGATGCTTCCGGAGATATATGAGGAAAGCGCAACACCGAAGGCGTATATTTTCAGTCCGCTTTATTTTGAAGATATGTGCTTTGGCTATGCGGTGCTTGGCTATGGCAATGAACCAAAGGCTTATGATGAGCGTTATTATATGTGGTTACATAACCTGATGATCGGTATGGAGTGCTTCCGCCGTATGGATGCACTGCAGAGAACCAATCAGAGAGTACAGGAGAAGAAGATCCACGATGAATTGACAGGAATGTTTAATTATACCGGTTTTGTGAAGCATTCCAAGCCGATGGTGGAACGCGCCTGCGAAGAGAACCGGTTTGTCAGTGTGCTGGCAATGGATATGGCGAATCTGGATAAGATCAACGAGAAGTATGGACGTACCGAAGGAGACAGAGCAATCCGCAAGGTTGCCGGGATCATTCAGCAGTGTGCGGATGAAGGGGCGATGTGCTGCCGTCTTGGCGATGATGAATTTATCATGGCAGAGCTGGTGGATGAGGCAAGTCATGAGAAGATCCATGAGGTGCGCCGCCGAATTGATCAGAGTCTGGAGGAGTATAATCAAAGTCCGCAGAGCCGGTACGAACTGCGCCTGTTTAGCGGAAGCAGAACGGAGCGTGTGAAGGATCTGGTGGAGATGGAGGATCTTGTCAATGCAGCGGTGATCAGCAAGAACGGTCATAAAGCGAGTGAGAAGAGGCTGCATGGAGATGTGACGCTTTCTGTACAGGAGCAGGAACAGGCGGCACAGGTTAAAAAGGTTCTTGACGAGAATCTTTTTACCTATCATTTTCAGCCGATCGTCAGTGCGAAGGATGGTTCTGTTGTCGCTTATGAGGCATTGATGCGGGCACAGGTACAGCCGGGGATCTCACCGATCAATATCATCAAGTACGCCTCTCATCTGGAACGTCTTTATGATGTGGAGAGAGCGACCTTTTTCAATATCCTTCAGCTTGTGGATGAGCATGAGAATGAGTTCGCAGACCGGAAGATCTTTATCAACAGTATTCCGGGAAGCCAGCTTTCCGGGGAAGAGGCACAGATGCTGGAGAAGAAGTTGACGAAGCATGCCAATCGCGTGGTTGTCGAACTGACAGAGCAGACGGAGGCCGATGACAAGACGCTTGCCGATATGAAGAGCGGATATGAGAAGCTTGGCATTGAGACTGCTGTTGATGATTATGGTACAGGATATTCCAATATTGTGAATTTACTGCGCTATATGCCCAATTATGTGAAAGTCGACCGTATGCTTCTGACGGGTATTCAGGACAATCCACAGAAACAGCATTTTGTCAAGGATATCGTGATCTTTGCGCATGAGAACCATTTTCAGGTTCTGGCTGAGGGCGTTGAGACCTCGCAGGAGCTTGAGACGGTGATCCGCCTTGGTGTGGATCTGATCCAGGGCTATTATACGGCAAAACCGAATCCGGAGATCCTGACCAGCATTGACCGGAATGTACAGGAGGAAATCTGCAGATATCAGAAAGAATCCGCATAAAACAGAATCCAATAAAAATGCCCGAACCGGCAAATATATTGATCTTCCATTCTCAGATTTCAAGATCCGACAATGGAAGTCATATAACGGTTCGGGCATTTATTTTTCTTAAAATGTGTTTTTAGGAGCGGCATTCCGGCCGGAATGTGAATTATTCACCAAACAGCTTTACACCGTCCTCCTGTCCATAGACCGCAAAGCCGTCAAAACCCTGTGCCTCCAGCTTGTTCAGATATTTACCAAGCTTCTTTGGACGGGCAATTACAGATACGATATAGTCATTGCGAAGATCCTCTGCGTAGATCAGAGCCTCGGCGTAGGTATCTGCATCATAGAATACAGCGATCTTTTTCTTGCGGTTTGGAATCGAGTAGTTCTGCTCCATGAGAATACCAAAGATACGCTCAAAACCAATGGAAAATCCAACGGCAGGAATATCTTCATTTAAGAACTTGCCGATCAGGTTGTCATAACGTCCGCCGCCTGCGACTGCGCCGCTGTAACCTGCAGCTTCCACCTCGAAGATCGTGCCGGTGTAGTAACCCTGACCACGGACGAGGGAAGGACAGAACTCAACCGGGATCGCACCCTTTGATACCTTTGTGACAGCGTCGATAATGCGCTGAAGCTCTGTGACATAAGATGCGTCACAGACGTTTGCAACAGATTCCAGGGTCAGGGATCCGTCTGCAAACAGCGCAATAAATTTATCGATGCCGGTCTGGTCAAAACCGTTTTCCTCCAACTCCGCTTTCACACCGTCAATACCGATCTTATCCTGCTTATCAAAAATAATGGCGAGTTTTTCGTTGTCTTCCTTTGCAAATCCTGCGTAAGCGAAAATATCGCTTAAGATACGGCGGTCATTGATCTTTACCTTATAATCGGTAAGACCGACGCGGTTTAATGCCTTTGTTGTTGTCAGGATCAGCTCGATCTCTGCGTCTCGGGACTCATTGCCGATGATATCGATATCGCACTGCATAAACTCGCGGAGACGACCCTTCTGTGGACGTTCAGCACGGTATACACGATCCATCTGGATCACCTTGAACGGTGAGAGAAGCTCGTTGCGGTTGTTAGCATAATAACGGGAGAGCGGAAGCGTCAGATCGTAGCGAAGACCCATATCCGCCAGCTCCTTCTCGGTAGGATGATCACCGGCAAGGGCACTTTCCAGCTTTTTGCCCCTCTTCAGAATCTTAAAGATCAGATTAAGGTTTTCACCACCCTCGCTTTTGTCGAGGTTTACGGAGTCCTCGATGATCGGGGTAGTGATGCGCTGAAATCCGGCGCTGCTGTATGTTTCCATAATAATATTCTGCAGGAAATCACGGATCTCGGTTTCCTTTGGAAGGTAATCCCTGGTTCCCTTGACTGGTGTAGCTTTCATAATTGACATCCTTTCTGTTTATAATGTATCTTACCGGAAACGGTGAGATTAAGATCTTGCGAACAGTAACGATTTTATCACAGCAGGCATGAAATCACAAGTCCGGTTTGACTTATGTTTTAGAATAGTGTAAAATCGGAGAAAATGCGAAAGAGAATCATACGTGTTTTCAGAAAAAGTTATTTTGGAGGTCATCATGGATAAGAAGTTAAAAGTAGGTATCCTTGGCGGTACCGGAATGGTAGGACAGAGATTCATCTCTTTGCTTGAGAATCACCCTTGGTTTGAGGTTGTTGCGATTGCAGCCAGCCCAAGAAGTGCAGGCAAGAAGTACGAGGAAGCAATCGGTGGACGCTGGAAAATGACAACACCGATGCCGGGGGCAGTTAAGAACATCATTGTTGAGGATGTCAGCAATGTTGAAGAGGTTGCTTCTAAGGTAGATTTCGTATTCAGCGCAGTAGACATGAGCAAGGACGAGATCAAGAAGATCGAGGAAGAGTATGCAAAGACTGAGACACCTGTCGTATCTAATAACAGTGCACACAGATGGACTCCTGACGTACCGATGGTAGTGCCGGAGCTGAATCCGGAGCACTTAGAGGTTATAGAGTCACAGAAGAAGCGTCTTGGTACAACAAGAGGTTTCATCGCAGTAAAGCCAAACTGCTCTATCCAGAGTTATACACCGGCTCTTCATGCATTAAAGAAAGCCGGCTATGAGCCAAAGACAGTTGTTGCTACAACCTATCAGGCGATTTCCGGAGCAGGTAAGACGTTTAAGGACTGGCCGGAAATGGAGGGCAATATCATCCCATTTATCGGTGGTGAGGAAGAGAAGAGTGAGCAGGAGCCGCTTCGTATCTGGGGTCACATCGAGAACGGTGAGATCGTGAAGGCAGACGGTCCTGTTATCACAACACAGTGTATCCGCGTTCCTGTACTCAATGGTCATACAGCAGCTGTATTCGTCACCTTCGAGGAGGGCAAGAAGCCTTCTAAGGAAGAGATCATCCGTGTATGGAGAGAGTATTCGGGAGTGCCACAGGAGCTTAAGCTTCCAAGCGCACCGGAGCATTTTATCCAGTATCTGGAGGATGACAACCGCCCACAGGTTTCCATGGATGTTGACTATGAGAACGGATTTGGTGTATCTATGGGACGTCTCCGTGAGGATACAGTATTTGATTACAAGTTTGTTGGTTTATCCCACAATACCGTCAGAGGAGCAGCAGGCGGAGCAGTTCTTACCGCAGAGCTTCTGACAGCAAAGAAGTATATCACTGCGAAATAATCAGGCAGATTTCGATTGCAGTATTGAAAAGCGCGTTTTGGTGAGTATGAGGGAGTGAGGTGGCTGCATGAATGCATATAGGATTCTGGTGAAGGGGATTGTCAAAAAGGATGACAGATATCTGATTGTGGAAAAGTGGTACGATGATAATATCATGGATCCGTATCAGTGGGAATTTCTGGATGGGGAAGCCGAATTTGGCGAGTCGCCGGATGTGGCTGTTGTCCGCATGATCCAGGAGCAGACAGGGCTTACCGCAGAGATTGACCGGATCTTATATACATGGACATTTATGGTTGGCTCCGTGTGCAGTCTCGGTCTAACCTACCTTTGTTACACCGACATGGAAGAAGAGGATGTGCAGCTTTCTGAGGATCTGCACGACTGCCGATGGGTATCCGCGGACGAGTTTGGAGATTACATCTCCAATAAGAGAATGTTAGAGGATATCGACAAGGCAGAATTATATTAAAAGATAAGGGGTGTCAATGCCGTAAGGCTGACATCCCTCTTTTTCGTGATATGAGAGAGGACGGTGATTGGATGAAGATACTGATCAAAAATGGAAAACTGGTTGATCCGGCCAATGGTGTGGATGCATTTTATGATGTTCTGATCGATGGTGATAAGGTTGCCGATGTGGCACAGGATATTGATCCGGAGGTGTTAGGAGAAGGTGACAGACTGATCGATGCCTTTGGTAAGGTAGTTATGCCGGGCTTTATTGACCTTCATGTGCATCTGCGCGAGCCGGGCTTTGAATATAAGGAGACGATTCAGACAGGCTGTGCTGCAGCAGCGCGCGGTGGCGTAACAACGATCTGTCCGATGCCGAACACGAAGCCGGTGATCGACAGTCCGGAGAGGGTGAAGGATCTTCTGGAGAGAGCGAAGGATGCGCCGGTGCATGTTCTTCCGATCGGTGCTGTTACCGTTGGTCAGGAGGGCAGGGAGCTGGCAGATATCGAGGGCATGTTAAATGCCGGTATTGTGGCACTCAGCGAGGATGGAAAGTCTGTGATGGACAGTCTTTTGTTCCGTCATGCGATGGAGCAGGCAGCACAGTATGAGATTCCGATGTTTTCCCACTGTGAGGACAAGCCGCTTGTGGACGGAGGTGTTATGAATGCCGGCGAGAAGGCGGAGGAGCTTGGACTTCCGGGCATCACAAATGCTGTTGAGGACGTGATCGTAGCGAGAGATATTCTGATCAGCAAGGAGACAGGTGCAAAGCTTCATCTGTGCCACTGTTCGACATCGGACAGTGCGGTGTTAGTTGGTATGGCAAAGGATCAGGGGCTCCGGGTGACCGCAGAGGTTTGCCCGCATCATTTCACGATGTCCGATCAGGAGATCACAGAGGATGATGGCAGATTCAAAATGAACCCGCCGCTTCGCAGTCCGAAGGATGTGCAGGCGTTAAAAGATGCTCTTGCGTCCGGTGTGATGGATGTGATCTCAACCGATCATGCACCACATGGCGCTGAGGAGAAAGCACAGAGTATGTTGAAGGCTCCGTTTGGAATTGTGGGACTTGAGACATCATTTGCACTGGGATTTACAGAGCTGGTGCAGGGAGGATATCTGTCCTTGTCGCAGCTCGTTGAGAAGATGAGTGTGAATCCGGCAAGAGTGTTAGATATTGACAAGGGTAATCTCGCACCCGGCAAAATTGCGGATCTTGTGATCGCGGATGTAGAGCATCAATATGAGATTGACAGTGCTTCGTTTGCTTCCAAGGGAAAGAATACGCCGTTTGACGGACGTAAGGTGACGGGACGCGTGGTAACAACGATTGTGGATGGAAAGATCGTATACGAAGAAGGAAGATCATGAATCAGGAAAGGAACAGGTAATTAAAATGATCAATAAGTTAGTAGAGCAGATTCAGAAAAAGGATGCACCGGTTGTAGTAGGTCTTGATCCGATGCTTGGCTATGTGCCGGAGCATCTGACGAAGAAAGCATTTGAGGAGTATGGAGAGACTTTGGAAGGAGCAGCAGAGGCAATCTGGCAGTACAATAAGGGAATCGTTGATGCGGTATATGATCTGATTCCTGCCGTAAAGCCTCAGGTTGCAATGTATGAGCAGTTTGGTATTCCGGGCATGATCGCCTTCAAGAAGACCGTGGATTACTGTAAGGAGAAAGGTCTTGTCGTGATCGGTGATATCAAGCGTGGTGATATCGGGTCTACTTCTACGGCATATGCAGTTGGACATCTGGGTAAGGTGACAGTCGGAAGCAAACAGTATTACGGTTTTGATGAGGATTTTGTTACAGTGAATCCATATCTGGGAAGTGACGGAGTGAATCCGTTTATTGATGTATGTAAGGAAGAAAAAAAGGGAATC
This sequence comes from Jutongia sp., assembly GCF_057878315.1. Taxonomy (NCBI): domain Bacteria; kingdom Bacillati; phylum Bacillota; class Clostridia; order Lachnospirales; family Lachnospiraceae; genus Jutongia; species Jutongia sp. The sequence goes on from NZ_DBLXSO010000001.1 coordinate 61,802, forward strand.
TTTGTGCTGGTTAAGACCTCTAATCCATCCAGCGGAGAGTTTCAGGATCGTCTGATCGACGGACGTCCGCTTTATGAGTATGTTGGTGAGAAGGTTAACGAGTGGGGCAGCCAGTGTATGGGTGATACCTACAGCTATGTCGGCTGTGTGGTTGGTGCTACTTATCCGGAGATGGGTAAGATCCTTCGTAAGATCATGCCAAAGGCATACATTCTTGTGCCGGGCTATGGAGCACAGGGCGGTAAGGCATCCGATCTTGCCCCTTATTTCAACAAGGATGGACTTGGTGCGATCGTAAATTCGTCCCGTGGAATCATCTGCGCCTATAAGCAGGATAAATATGCGAAGTTCGGCGCAGATCATTACGCAGAGGCATCCAGACAGGCAGTGATCGACATGATCGAGGATATTAACGCAGGACGCAGATAAGTTCGCGGTTCAGGATACATCTGTAGCGAGAAGCTGCAGTGTTATGGCAGAAATGGAGACAAGAATGGCAGAGAAAAAGAAATGTATGGCGGTGATCGTAAGCCAAAGTAAGATTTCCGAGGGAATCTACAGCATGTGGCTTCAGTTCCCCGGGGATTATAATATTGCGGCACAGGCTGTGCCGGGTCAGTTTATTTCCATGTACTGTGCGGAGGGAAGCAGACTGCTTCCAAGACCGATCAGTATCTGTGAGATTGATGCGGAGGGAAGAAAGCTTCGCGTTGTTTACCGTGTGGCAGGAAAAGGAACAAAGGAGTTTTCTGCTATGGGTGAAGGAGATCAGATCCCGGTGATCGGACCTCTTGGCAATGGATTTACGAGAAAGGAAGGAAAAGCAGTTTTGATCGGTGGAGGAATCGGAATCCCGCCGATGCTTGCACTGGCTGAGGCACTTCACGCAGAGGGCGTGGAGGTGTCTGTGGTGCTTGGATACCGGGACAGCGATCTTTTCCTGAAGGAAGAATTTACTCGGTATGCGTCCGTCTATGTATCTACAGAGGATGGCAGTGTTGGAACGAAGGGTAATGTCATTGATGCGATCCGTGCAAATGAGCTGGAAGCAGACACAATCTATGCCTGCGGACCAATGCCGATGCTTCGCGGAGTGAAGGCATATGCGGCAGAGAAGAAGACAGAGGCACAGATATCCATGGAGGAGAGAATGGCGTGCGGCATAGGTGCATGTCTGGGATGTGTCTGCCAGTCTACAGATGTAGACGGACACAGTCATGTACATAACAAGCGTGTGTGCAAAGATGGTCCTGTCTTTAATGCGAAGGATGTTACATTGTGATCGTGTGTCTGTAATCGGTGTTTGCCGGATTTGATCGGACAGACAGTACAGAGCAGACAGCTTATAGGACATGGAGGATGAATATGAATTTATCAGTTGATTTTGCCGGAGTATCGATGAAGAATCCGGTGACAACAGCATCAGGAACCTTTGGCTCCGGTGCAGAGTATGGAGAATATGTGGATCTGAACCGTCTGGGAGCAGTTACCACAAAGGGTGTTGCCAATGTGCCATGGCCGGGTAATCCGACGCCGCGTGTATGTGAAACCTACGGTGGTATGTTAAATGCTATCGGACTTCAGAATCCGGGCATTGATGTTTTTATTGAGAGAGACATTCCTTATCTGAAGCAGTTTGATACAGGAATCATTGTAAATGTGTGCGGTCATACCACAGAGGAGTATCTTGAGGTGGTAGAGCGCCTGGCAGACCAGGATGTTGATCTGCTTGAGATCAATATTTCCTGTCCGAATGTCAAGGAGGGTGGTATTGCTTTTGGTCAGAATCCAAAGCTGGTTGAGAAGATCACGGCGGACATTAAAAAGCGCGCAAAACAACCGGTGATCATGAAGCTGAGTCCGAATGTGACGGACATCACAGAGATGGCGAGAGCGGCAGAAGCAGGTGGTGCCGATGCTCTTTCACTGATCAATACACTGACCGGAATGAAGATCGACATCAACAGACGCTGCTTTGCATTGGCCAATCAGACCGGCGGTATGTCCGGTCCGGCAGTCAAGCCGGTGGCGGTCCGCATGGTATATCAGGTGGCACAGGCAGTGAAGCTTCCTGTGCTTGGCATGGGAGGTATCCGCACAGCGGAGGATGCACTGGAATTTATTATGGCAGGTGCTACGATGGTGGCGGTCGGAACGGCGAACTTTAACAATCCGGCGGCAACGATCGATGTGATCGAGGGCATTGAGCAGTTTATGAAGGAGAATCATGTGGAAGATATTCATGAGCTGATCGGCTGTGTTCACGCTTAATAAATACAGGAATATTTAACATTATCTTTACACTTGCAGTGGGCTATGATATGATGAAATCTGTGCGAGCAAGCTTATTTGCAAGCAACAGATTCCGGTTCGGCATTTTGGTGACCGGAGATGAAAGCAACAGACAGTAATACGAGGAAGGAGTTACATAATGAAGAAGAAAATACTGGCAATGGTACTTTCACTGGCAATGTGCTGCAGTATGACGGCATGTGGAAGTGCAAATAAGGACACGGCAACAAGCGACGGCGCTTCATCTGATAAGAAGGCAGCTTCCAAGAACGACAATGGCTCTGATCTTGCTTACATTCAGGATAAGGGAACACTGATCGTTGGTATCACGGATTTTGAGCCGATGGATTATCAGAAGGGTTCTGATGAGTGGATCGGTTTTGATGCGGATATGGCGAATGCATTTGCAAAGAGCCTCGGCGTTAAGGCTGAGTTCGTAGAGATTGACTGGGATAACAAGGTTCTGGAGCTTGATGCAAAGTCCATCGACTGTGTATGGAACGGTATGACACTTACCGATGAGGTGACAAGCTCTATGGCATGCACCAATGCATACTGCAATAACGCACAGGTGGCAATTGTCAAGGCAGCAGACAAGGATAAGTACAGCACCGTAGAGAGTATGAAGGATCTGAACTTTGCGGTTGAGGCAGGCTCTGCAGGAGAGAAGGAGCTTTCCAAGCTTGGTTACAATTATACATCCGTAAAGGCACAGGCTGATGCGCTGATGGAGGTTTCCGCAGGTACCTCTGATGCGGCAGTGATCGATTCCCTGATGGCAGCAGCAATGGTTGGTGAGGGAACCGGTTATGAGAAGCTTACTTATACAGCAAGCTTTAATAGCGAGGAGTATGGTGTAGGTTTCCGTAAGGGATCTGACATGGCAGACAAGTTAAATGACTTCTTTGCTGAGAGCTACAAGGATGGCAGTATGAAGAAGACAGCCGAGAAGTATGGTGTTCAGGCTGCACTTATTGAACAGTAATATAATCATGCAGGGCTGCCGTGATGTTACATCTGCGGCAGCTTTTGCCATGCAAAGAGAGAAATAATAAAAGGCAGGTATAATAATGTCAACGATCATGGAACAGATGCCCATCGTATTTCATGCATTAAATGTGGGCTTTTTACAAACATTAAGGCTATTTTTTGTAACGCTTTTAGGAGCCTTTCCACTTGGACTGGTCATCGCATTCGGATCTTTATCCGGTTTTCGTCCACTGAAGTATCTCACAAGACTGTTTGTGTGGATCATTCGTGGAACGCCTCTGATGATCCAGCTTCTGATCATCTATTATTTTCCGGGACTTGTTCTTGGACAAACGATCTGGAGCGGCGGTGAGGACGGAAGATTCATGGCGGCAGCTGTTTCCTTTATTATTAATTATGCGTGCTATTTTTCGGAGATCTACCGTGGTGGTATCCAAAGTGTGCCAAAGGGGCAGCAGGAGGCTGGCCTTGTACTCGGTATGACCAAAAGACAGATCTTTTTCAAGGTAACATTGTTACAGATGATCAAGAGGATTGTTCCTCCGATCTCCAATGAGATCATTACACTGGTTAAGGATACTTCTCTGGCGCGTATTATTGCGCTGCAGGAGATTATCTGGGCAGGTCAGGCATTCCTGAAGGGCTCCAACGGAATTTCCGGACAGATCTGGCCGTTGTTCTTTACTGCGGTTTATTATCTGGTATTTAGCGGTATTCTTACTCTGTTCCTTGGATGGCTGGAGAGAAAGCTGGAATATTTCAAATAGGAGGACAATGTCATGGCAATATTAGAAGTACAAAATATCGAGAAATCCTTTGACCGAACACCGGTATTAAAGGACATTTCCTTTTCGTTGGAGCAGGGACAGGCTCTGGCGATCATTGGTTCCTCCGGTTCCGGCAAGACAACACTGCTTCGTTGTCTGAACTTTCTGGAGAAACCGGATAAAGGAAGGATCGTTGTTCAGGGAGAGACGCTTTTTGATGCAGAGGATGCAACCTCTGTCAAGGAGAAGGATATCCGCATGAAGCGGCTTCACTTTGGTATGGTTTTTCAGGCGTTTCATTTGTTTCCGCAGTACACAGCACTGCAGAATGTTATGCTGGCAAGACAGCTTCTCGAAAAGGGCAAGCCGGGCTTCAAGGAAAACAAAAAGAAAATCTACGAAGAAATTGAGACAGAAGCTAAAGAACTTTTAGACAAAATGGGATTATCGGACCGGATGCAGCATTATCCGCATCAGCTTTCCGGCGGACAGCAGCAGCGTGTGGCAATCGCGAGAGCGCTTGCATTAAAGCCGGACATTCTTTGCTTTGATGAGCCGACCTCAGCACTGGATCCGGAGCTTACCGGGGAAGTTTTAAAGGTCATCCGCAGTCTTGCCGATCAGAATATGACCATGGTCATTGTCACACATGAGATGGCGTTTGCAAGAGATGTGGCGGATCAGGTTATCTTTATGGACAGTGGAGTGATCGTGGAGCAGGGCGACGCAAAGCAGGTGATCGAGAATCCACAGGAAGAGAGAACAAGACAGTTCCTGTCAAGATTTTCGCAGGGGATATAGTGTCTTTTAAATGAATAAGGAGGTATTTATAATGGAACAGTATAAGCAGGAATTTATCGAATTTATGGTGGAGAGTAATGTGTTGAAGTTTGGTGACTTTACACTGAAGAGTGGTCGTAAATCTCCATTTTTTATGAATGCGGGAGCTTATGTGACAGGCGCACAGCTTCGTAAGCTGGGACAGTATTATGCGAAGGCGATCCATGAGCATTACGGGGATGATTTTGATGTGCTTTTCGGACCGGCATATAAGGGAATCCCACTCAGCGTAGCTACGACAATGGCATTTGACGAGCTGTATGGCAAGGAGATTCGCTACTGTTCTAACCGTAAGGAAGTCAAGGATCATGGAGATACCGGCATTCTTCTGGGAAGCAAGATCAAGGATGGAGATAAAGTTGTCATCATTGAGGATGTTACGACATCCGGCAAGTCCATTGAGGAGACATTCCCGATCATTCAGGCTCAGGGGGATGTGGAGATCCTTGGATTGATGGTATCCTTAAACCGTATGGAGAGAGGTCTTTCCGGCAATGCCAGTGCCCTTGATGAGATTCAGGAGAAGTATGGCTTTGGCGCAAATGCGATCGTAACGATGGAGGATGTGGTAGAATACCTTTATAATAGGGAATGCCAGGGTAAGATCGTGATCGATGATACGATTAAAGCGGCGATTGATGCATATTATAAAGAGTACGGTTGTCAATAAATGATTCGTGGCGGTTTCTCAAACAGCGCGAAACCGTTCATAAATGAAATGGAGGAGGGACCTTATGGCAGAGAAGGTTTACAAAACAATGAAATCCGTGGGAGCATTTAGTCTGGTGACAGGGATTCTCCTGATCGTAGGCGGAATTGCTGCCGGTGTTGCCGTTATCATTAATGGAGCAAAGCTGCTTCATGCAAAGTCAGATCTGACATTTTAAAGAGATGGGATATTATTACTTAGGACTTTACAAAGACTTTTCCTGCATGGCAGGAGATTGTCCTTCGACCTGCTGTGCAGGTTGGAGGATTCGTATTGATCAGGAGGCAATGGAGAGATTTCAGGCATTGCCGGATCACAAACTGCGGGATGATATTCTGCAGCATGTCCGTAAGAAGGGACAGGACTGTTATTTTGCAAACCGTTCGGATGGAAGCTGTGCGATGCTTGATCCGGACGGTTTGTGCCGCATTCAGAGAAATACAGAGGAACAGATGCTGTGTGTTACCTGCCGCAAGTTTCCGAGACTGGCAGGAAGGGTAAATGGGGATCTGTGGATGTCGATGGCGGCATCGTGCCCAGTTGTTGCCAAGTATCTGCTTCAGCAGCCGGTCAGCTTTTACAGAACGGATGGACATGTTACCGGTGATGTGTCCCGGCAGGAGATTCCGAAGTTTTCCGGGGAGTGTGGATCGCTGATAAGGCTTCTGAAAGAAGCCGGTGCAGACGAGCAGATACCGGATATGAGGGAACAGATCCGCAAAATGTGGAACCGCTACTGCAAAATGTACGACATTGTGAATGGATGTCTGGAAATCATGGCGTCATCGCCGGAGCTAAACTATCTGGATGGAAGCTTCGATTATTTTGAGGGCGAGCGTGAGACGTCAAAGATTCTGCAGGAAATAATGGATTTTGAGGAGAGGAACAGAGAGCTTCTACGGCACTTCGCCGCCAATTATCTCTGCTACCGGGTCTATAGTTGCAGGCTGGAATATCCGGAAAGCAGTGATGCAGAGAATCAGTTTCGGATATTGGGAGAGTTTTTTTTGTTTATAATTTTGCGGTTTTCAAGAGATCTTGTATTGGGGCGGTCAGATGATGATATTGTGATTGCGGAAATCAACTGGATGTACCGCTTCTGCGTGCATGGACGGAAACGGTATGTGAAATTTGGAAAATTAGTCAGGGAAACATTCAAAAAAACAGAATATTTAGCCGAAATAATTAGTAGTATAACCGGAAGCGATTTTCGGGATGCAGTGTCAGAGTAGGCAAAATCAGAAAATGCCTTGTATCACGCGGCATTTTCTGGCGTTTACGACAAAATATGACAGACTGATTTATTAAAAAAGTAGAAAAAATAAAAACCTCTTTACGAAGTCGTAAAATTATCATATGATTGTGATACCAAAACGGGTGAGGAGGAAATTTATGAAAATTGCATTTTGGAGCAATGTACGAAAGAACGGCGGAGTGTCGACCAACATGGTATGTATGGCGGCTGTTTCCGCAATTGCAGGGATGGGAAGAAGTGTTCTTCTGGAGAATCATTATAATGTGAATAATCTGAATGGTATGCTGCTATCACAGGACAAGATCGATATGCTGCATGAGACCGGACAGTATTATAACAAGTATGGGATTGAGTATATACTCAAAAGGCTTTATACGGGAGCACCCGGAGAGCAGTTGATTCGAAGAGCATCTATTCCTCTGTTATATTCAAGCATCTATTATCTTCCGCAAAGTTATATTGTAAATAGAGAAGTTTTTGACTATGAGTTTGAGCTGGCACATAAAGATCTGTTCCGCTGTCTGGAGAATATTTCCGATATGGTATTCATTGATACGGAATCAAAGGGCAATGCAAGCTCGGTACAGATCCTGGAGGAAGCTGATATTGTTGTGGTCAATATTGATCAGGAGCAGGCAGCATGGGACGATTTCTTTGAACACTTTGAGGGACTGGCGAGCAAATCAATCTTTCTGGTCGGGCAGTATGAAAAGGAAAATCCCTTTGATCTGGAACAGATCCGGAAGGAATACCGGATTCCCAAGGAGAGAATTGGTGCGGTTCCTTACAATATCGATCTGCGTATGGCAGCGGCCGAGGGAAGGATCATTCCGTTTCTGAACCGCAATTATCTGAGGAGCAGCCGTGCAGAGAACAGTGAGTTTATGAGTCAGTTAAAGCAGGCAGCTGTGATGTTGAAGGAAAATATCGTTCGGACGGGGAAGCAGGACGTGGCGAGCCGGTACAGAGCGGATGAAAGGAGGCGTCATGGACAGACATCATCCGTATTGGAAAAAAGATCCGGAGTTTAAATATACCTATTGCTTTGGACTTGGCGTAATGTCTATGGGACATATGAAGTCTATTATGGAAACGCAGGATTTCTTTGAGGAGCTTATGAGGTCGATCGATCTGGCGAAAGAGCAGGAACAGCAGATATTCTTTGACCTGAACAACCACTTTGATGAATGGGTTGACTATGTATTCGGAATGCTGCAGGGGAAAGAAGAACAGTATTGCTTTGTGCTTGATCTATACAGCATCCTTTCTTTCGCATCCTGGGCGAAGGAATATTGTCAGGCAGTGCTGGAGGACTATCTGCAGGTGTTTCAGTTTTCAACGGCGGAGCGTGAATTTTTTGCGGCATTTGACCGCTGCCGGCAAATGGGCAGAGTTGAGGCTGCAGTAGAAGTATACCGCAGATTTGTGGAGCAGGGCTTCCGGATCAGGTATGATTTTCTGACCTGGTTCTTTCCGATGTTTCATCTGGAGGAGCAGCTGGAGACGATGCGGATTCGTGACGGGGAGACGGTGATTCTGGACTATCCGGTTGTGATACAGGGAGATATTGAAGTAGATAAGGGTGGACGTCTGTTGATCCATGGAGCGGATATTCATATGAACGGCAGAGTGATCGTGCATGGTGGACGCTTTGTAGCAGATCACGGGCATATTGAGGTGATGGGCTGCTCTGCAGCATACTGGCTGACAATCGAGGAGTCCTCGGTTGTCACCCTCACAGACACCACAGTGAACTGTCAGGAGCACTGCGGCATGCTGCATCAGACAACGGGGTATCTTCTGATCCGCGAATGTTGGATTTGTCACACAGCAGGAGCCAGAGCAATCTCCTTTGAGGGCGATGCAATGAAGCTTGCAGATACGCATTTCTGCTATGGACAGGGAGGGATGTTATCGATTGAGGATGCTGCCAGTGCAGAGATCGTGGACTGTACCTTTAAGCATGCACAGGCAGAGTATGGAGGAGCTGTTTACGCGGATACCATACACGATGTTTTACTGCGCCGATGCAGTTTTGAGAGCTGTCATGCCAAATATCTGGCGGCGGCTGTGTACTTTAAGTATCAGAAGCTGGGGCAGCGCATTGAGGAATGCAGCTGCAGAGATTGCATGCCGCAGGAGCATCCGTTTTTTAACACACTTTGAGAGTGGGGATTTTACGGGAAAAGATCAGGAAGCTTCTGTTTGCAGTCTGGCAGACAAGAGTCCGTATAAGCATTTTGGGAAAGGCTGGTGATTCGTATGATCATAGGGAATCAGAAAAAGCTTTATTATAAAAAGAAATCCTGGCTGACGCCGAAGCATCCTCTGTACTTTGAATCGGAGGAATTTAAGATGTATTATGCGGCGGCAGTTATGATTCACGCTGCCATGAATCCGCAGGTGCCGCCGGAACAAAACTACGAGCTGGACCGGCTGATACACCGGGGGCTGGAGCTTCGGGCAGAACAGATGGCGCTGGCATTGAAGAAATCTGCAAATCCAAGCGAGGTGCTGGGATATCTTTGTGATCATATGGATTCTGATGAGAAACGTTATCTGTTGATGTTAGATCTGTACAATATATCTTCGGAGGATGATCCGTCTGAAAAGGAACAGGAAAATATAAGGCTTGTAATGCACATGCTTGAAATCCCGGAGAAGGCATCGAGGCTGTTAGCTCATTTTATACAGGCGGCTGGACAGGAGAAGGATGAACAGTGCCGTCGGATCTATCAGCAGATGACAGAAGCGAAGATGGAGCTGTCTCTGATGGAATTAAAATATTACCGGATGACATTATACGAGACCTCGCTGTGTACCCAGAAAGATCTTGATAAAGCCGGAAAGCTGCGGCTTGTAGACCGCTGTGAGATCCGGGAGGATATTGTTTTAAGGGATGGCATGGTGCTGCGGCTGGATCATGCCGTGGTGCGCATTTATGGCAATATTTCTATTGAAGGAGGTACCTTGATTGCTGAGAACAGTAAATTGATCCGTAAAAGTGATTCTCACCGGGCATGTGTCAATATTCGTCGTGCCGGAAGAGTGATCATGGAGCAGTGCGATATTGACTGCCGGAATTACGGAATGTTTCTACGGGCGCAGGATGGGGAGGCTGTCATTCGGGACAGCGAGATATATCATACGACAAGGGGAGCTGCGGTGCGTTTCTGGGGAAAGACACTGGAGCTTACCGGGACGGTTTTCCATCACTGTTATTCCAGAGAAAACGGTGGTGCAGTAATGGCGAGAGACGGAAAAGTAACGATCCGGCAGTGCCGTTTCTGGCATTGTGAGGCAGTTCGTGGCGGTGCTGTGTATATCAGACAGTCGATGGAGATAAGAGACTGCTTTTTTAAGAAATGCTATGCTTCCGAATATGGAGCAGCCGTCTTTTGCATTGGATGGATCGGAGATGGCGTGTCAGGTCTGCGATATCAGGAGTGTTTTCCGGAGAGAACGGAGACGATACAATATATCATTGCGCCGAGAGGTCTGGAGATTTCGGGAGAGTGTGAGATCGGGATCCATACGATCGTGGACTGCGAATTGCAGGTGCAGCCACAGGGAACTCTGCGGATCCATGATGCGGTCGTGTATTTAAGATATCCGATCCGGTGCAGAGGTTATCTGGAGATTGAGAAGTCGTTCGTGCGTGCGGATGATATGGAGGCAAATGACATGATCATACTGGAGCATGCAAGAGGCTGTACGGTCAAGGAAAGCAGATTGGACGGTATGGGCAGAAAGGGAGGCATTTTTGCAACTGGAAGCCGGATGGAGGCGTACCGGTCGGTTTTTTGTAATATGCGGGGCACAAGAGCGATATTTAATGCATATTTTCCACAGATCACGCAATGTATTTTCAATTATTGTCAGAATGGCGGTGTACATTGTCAGAGTGGAGTTGTGGAGGGATGCCTGTTTGTGAACTGCCGGGGTAAGAGTGGCGCGGCGGTCACGATGCTTGGCAAGAAAGGTATGATCAATAACTGTCGTTTTGTCCGCTGTATTTCGGATATCAGTGGAGGAGCCGTGGACAAGGCGGTCGGAAGTCAGCTTGAAAACTGTGAATTTCAGGATTGTACGCAGTGAGTTTTGAAGACGACTTGTATCCGGAATTTATTCAGAAGCTTCTTCAAAACGCCGTCATGTAGGAAAATCGTGTATAAATGCATGAAAAGCGTATCGCAGATTGTTATACTCTGTGATACGCTTTGTGTTTCTATACCCATACAGTGTAGGGGATGTAATATAAATTCCAATGACAGCGATATAAAACGCATGGTAAAGCCGTGAAAAGCAGGTTATGCCTCGGACGCTTCACCTTCCGTGGAACGGTCGCTGTCAGAAACTTCGTCCTCGTTGATCTGAGGAAGAAGATGAACCTTTACCTTGTCAATACGGTTTTTCTCAGCGGCGAGGACAATATATTCGGCAAAATTGTCGGAAACACGTTCTCCGGTCTTTGGAAAATGATCTAACAGGTTGATGATATGTCCGGCAATGGAATCATAATCCTCGGATTCGATATTGATTCCAAGCTCTTCATTGATATCATCCAGCTTGGCAACGCCTAGCAGAATGTAATTCTCATCATCCAGCTTTGTGATCTCATCCTCTTCATATCCATCATATTCATCGCGGATCTCACCAACGATCTCCTCGATCAGATCCTCGATAGTAAGCAGTCCGGCTGTGGCGCCGTATTCGTCAAGCACGATCGCCATGGGGATCGATTCCTGCTTCATTTCGAAGAAAAGCTCGGATATTTTCTTATATTCGTATGTGAAATAAGGTTCTCTCATGACATCAGAAATCTTAAAATCCTCATGGGATCCCTCGTAGAAGAAGATGTCCTTGAGATTGATAATGCCGATGATATTATCACGGCTTTCTTTATATACGGGCATTCGTGTGAATTTCTTTTTGCCGTAACATTCCATGAGCTCCTGATATGTAAGCTCAACGTTCGCAAATTCCACATCCATCTTCGGTACCATGACATCCTTGGCGAGCGAATCGCCAAAGTCTACCACGTTCGTGATCATTTCACGCTCTTCGCTTTCAATAACACCTTCCTCATGGCTGACATTAACCATTGTCAAAAGCTCATTCTCTGTGATCGCCGGTCGCGGCGACACATCGACACGTAAAAGCTTCAGTAAGCCAAAAGAAATCTGGTTCATCAGAAAGGAAACAGGGCGAAGAATCTGTGTCAGTGCATAGACAGGCTTCGCATAGATCAATGCCAGTTTCTCCGCATTGATTGTCGCCAATGACTTCGGAACGATCTCTCCAAAGATCAGGACCAGGATCGTCAGAATAGCAGTTGCCGCTCCGGTCAGGAGACTGGCAGATATCGGAAGCCCATTTCTCTGCGAAATACGGATCGCGTAAGAGGTCGTCAGCGAGGAAGCGGTCAGGTTCACGATATTGTTTCCAATCAGGATGCCGCTTAAAAGCTGTGTAGGCTTCTCGATCAATTTTAAAACAGTGGCAGCATTTTTGGTGTTATTCTCTGCCATAGACTGCATACGAACTTTGTTTACGGTTGTCAGACACGTTTCTGCGGATGAAAAAAACGCAGAAAGAAGCAGAAGGATCAATAAAATGATAATCTGCGAGGCGTCACTCGAATCCAAAAAATCAACTCCATTTCTTAAATATATTATTTATATATACTATGTAGCAATACCGGTCAGGATTAAATGATAATCCGATATTATCAGATAGTATTGCCCCTATTTTACCTAGCAGGGCGTCTCTTGTCAAGATGCTGAAAACGGATACTAAGACTTCCTGCACTAATAAAGGGAATGCGCCCATACTATTTCTTATGTCAGGTTATTGTAAACCAAATTTTGCCTGCCAAAATATACAAGAATCCGTGGACTGCGACAAAAAAATTGTCTTGTCACTTACGGATTTCGAAAAGTCTAATTGCTTTGCTGCTTTGATGTTTGATAAACGCATCCTGCCGTACTCGCCCCGAGGTGGGATTCAGATGTTTCGAGAGGCACTTGCACCCGCCGGTACTTACGCCCCAAAGTTAATAATTAACCTTTTACTTTGTTTGACACTTGGGGCGTTATGTACCGCTGCGTGGTGCAGTGGTAGCGGGAGCGTGCCGTCCGAAATAGCTGAGCCCACCTACGGGGCTCAGTCGTGCGGATGCGTATTTATCAAAGCATTGCAAAGCAAAGACTTTTTAGAAATCCTACTGATCTGCGTCAATTTTTTTGTCGCAGCCCACGGATTTATCTGTTTTTGAAGCAAAATTGGCATTTTATTTCCCTGACATAAGAAATAGTATGGGCGTATACCATAGCGCGGGAAGTCTTAGAATGTTATTTTCTGACAATTTTGTGAAAAATTTGAAAATATCAGAAAAAACTTGAAAAAGAGAGAAGATGGATGTACAATTATTTCAGGAAAACGATATACGCCTGATCACATATCAGGATATAATTTCGTATATCGATTGGGAGGTTGATATGAGGAAAAAATCCCATATTTCACTTGCATGGTATCTGATGAACAGCGAGGGGATGGATGCGTTAAAGCTTCATAAAGGTTCCTTTTACATTGGCAGTGTATTGCCGGACTGCATGCCGTCATTTCTGGTACGCAGACATACGATCGAGGATTCCTTTGAGGTTTTGGAGTGCGAGTTTCAGAAACTGGTATCACATTTTGATCCCGAGAAAGGGATAAACTGCTATTTCTGCAGACATTTAGGGATGATCACCCATTATGTTTCTGATTATTTTACATTTCCGCACAATGCGAATTATCCCGGAAATATTAAAGATCATTGTATCTATGAGGAGGAGCTAAAGAAAGAGCTTCGTGCCTATGTTCACAGTCCGGAAGCAGTTCGTCGGCGTGAAAAGATGGAAATGCATACACCGGCAGATATTCTGGCGATGATCCGACAGATGCATAACCGTTATCTTCAGATGGAAAGTGTCGTAAAGCGCGATTGTCAATATATTATTGAATTATGCCATAAGGTTGTAGATGCGGTGTTATGTTTTCTGGAGTCCCTGTCCGCAGCAAAGGTATCCGTTGCAATGTAGTGAAAATCATGGAGGGCAGCCTGTTTTATGAGGACAGTGCTGTAATACGATAGAACCGGAGAGTTGTATTTGATGACAGCTCTCCGGTTTTTTGCCCCTTTGTATTCTCTTGACAAATGAATGAAAATGAGTAAAATGAAAAGAGTTTTCAGATTTAAAATGAAAAGAGTTTTCAGATTGAAAATATTGAAATGGGAAATCCGCATTAGAAAGTGAAGTGTGAGCATGAGTGAGAATAGAGAAAGAAACTGGCTGATATCCTGTCGGGATGCCTCGCTGGGATATGACAACAAGCCGGTGTTGGAGCATCTGGATATTGAGATACAGGAGGGAGAATATATCTGCGTGATCGGAGAGAACGGTTCCGGCAAAAGCACGCTGATCAAATCGCTTCTTGGTCTTTTGAAGCCGGTCAGCGGTTCGGTGCAGATCAACCGCCGCATCGGAAAGGGAGCAGTCGGATATCTGCCACAGCAGACACAGGTTCAGCGTAATTTCCCGGTCAGTGTCCGTGAGGTTGTATTATCAGGCTTTCTGAATGATATGCGTTTCCGTCCTTTTTATAATAAGAAAGAGAAGCAGGAAGCAAGACATCATCTGGAGCATCTGGGAATTGCTGACCTCGAGAAAAAGTGTTACGGAGAGTTATCCGGCGGACAGCAGCAGAGGGTGCTTCTGGCGCGTGCTTTATGTGCTGCGGACAAGATCCTGGTGCTTGATGAGCCGGTCACGGGTCTTGATCCGATGGCAGCCAATACGCTTTATGAAAGTATGGAGCTTTTGCATCAGGAGGGTATGGCGGTTGTCATGGTTACGCATGATATGGGAAATGCGTTAAAATATGCGGACAAGATTCTCCATATCAGCGATAATGGCTACTTCTTTGGAAGCGTGGGGGAATACAAACAGTCCGATTATGCGAACATGTTTCTGGTGAAATAAGAGAAGAAATTTGAAAAGGGAGGAATTGCAGCAATGGAACTGATTATGCAGATCATGTCCTATCCGTTTATGGTCCGGGCATTTATAGTAGGAATATTAGTGTCTCTGTGTGCAGCATTGTTAGGAGTAAGCCTTGTATTAAAGCAGTATTCAATGATCGGAGACGGTTTATCACATGTGTCCTACGGGGCACTGTCGATCGCTCTGGCGTGCGGGATCGCACCGCTGAAGCTTTCGATTCCGGTCGTGATCGTTTCTGCGTTTTTCTTGCTCCGGATGACAGAGAACAATAAAATGAAAAGTGATGCCGCCATTGCAGCGTTGTCTGCATCGGCACTTGCGATCGGCGTGTCGGTGACGGCATTGACCACCGGAATGACAACGGATGTCTGCAGTTATATGTTTGGCAGTGTTCTGGCGATGACAAAGGAGGATGTGGTTCTCAGTGTGATCTTGTCCATTCTGGTGCTGATCCTGTTTGTATTTTCTTATCATAATATCTTTGCGGTAACCTTTGATGAGAATTTTTCCAAGGCGACAGGTGTGCGGGTTGGATTATATAATACCCTGCTTTCGATCCTGACAGCGGTAACGATCGTTCTTGGCATGCAGATGATGGGAGCAATGCTGATCTCCAGTCTGATCATTTTTCCGGCACTGACCTCAATGCGTCTGTTTAAGAGCTTTCGTGCCGTGATCATCAGCTCCGGCATATTATCGGTGGTATGCTTCAGTATCGGAATGATCCTGTCATATTGTGTATCAACACCGGCAGGAGCAAGTGTTGTTCTGGTCAATCTGGCATTTTTCCTTCTGTTTGCATTGATACAGAAGCTGCGTGAAAGTTTTGGGATGGCGTAAAGTCCCATGTTTTCAAGACTTTTTAAAGTTTTTGAAAAAAATATCAAAAAAAATGAAAAAAACACTTGCAAAACAGGAAAAATTGTTTTATACTAAGCAAGGCTTGTGAGACAGAAACTCATGAGCAGAGCATAGTGGGCTATCGCCAAACGGTAAGGCACTGGACTCTGACTCCAGCATTTCTAGGTTCGAATCCTAGTAGCCCAGTTAAAGTCGTAAAATTGAATGATTCGGTTTTACGACTTTTTCATTATATGAGAAAGTGCTTGTAACGCAGCAGAAAGCCGGTGAGAATTGCAAGTTAATTTCAGAAAGGTAAAATGCTTGTTTGGCCTTTTTTATATCATGATATTCTGACAAACAGATCCGGTCAGAAGGAGCAGCCGGGCGGTTTGCCGACACGAAAGACTGCATCAGTACAATGGATGCGGGGAAGGAGAGGGTGGTCTTCCGTACATATTAAAGGAATGGAGAGAAAAATGAAGAAAAGCTTAAAAAAAGTATTATCCATGGTACTGACTCTGGCGATGGCAGCCGGTGTAGTAAGTGGAGCAGGTAATGTAAACAGCGCAAAGGCAGAAACCGTTGCTATGGTTACACCGGCAGTTGTAACAGATTTCGCATCTTTACCAACACCGGCACAGGCAACCGTTACATTACAGGGAAAGAACGCACAGACACAGATACCGAACGTGATCGTTCCGATCCGCGTAGAGAAGCGTGGTGTTATAGAGATCGGAGCAACTGTTACAACAGGAGCCGCTGCTTCTATCGAGATGGGATTTTTCTCTGATCAGAACTGTACAAAGTCAGCTGGAAGCAGCACAACGATCGCATCCGGAAGCACACAGGTTATAGATAAGACATTTACAGTAGAGACAGCGGCAACCTATTATGTAAGATTTAAGTGGTCTTCCACAGTTCCTGCCGGTGCAGCAACGATCAAAATGCTGGCATATGCATATTCCGGTACGGAGATGACCCTGACAAGTACATTCCAGCCGGTATTTAACGGTGATGGTGTTAATACACTGTACCATAAGCTTAATGTGAAGAAAACCGGTTTTGTTGCTATCTGTGGTAATGAATACCGTGAGAGCGGAACATCTTTGGTGGCATCAAGTCTGTCCTTTAAGATCTGCAATGCGAAAAAGAAAGCACTTCACAACGGATATCTTTCTTCTCTGAATAACTACACAGAGAAATATGCATTGAAAAAGGGAACTTATTATGTTGCCGTAACCAGCAGTCAGAGATATCAGTTAAAGGCTGAGAGCCGAGCATGGAAAGATCAGGGTGGTAAGAGCAAGAAGAAGGCGAAGACCATCAAGAGAGGTAAGTCA
This sequence comes from Jutongia sp., assembly GCF_057878315.1. Classification (NCBI taxonomy): domain Bacteria; kingdom Bacillati; phylum Bacillota; class Clostridia; order Lachnospirales; family Lachnospiraceae; genus Jutongia; species Jutongia sp. The sequence goes on from NZ_DBLXSO010000001.1 coordinate 78,886, forward strand.
GCAAACGGTACTGTACTTCTGACAGAGGGAACGAAGAAGGCAGACTGGTATAAGATTAAACTGCCAAAGAAGTCTAAAATGAAGATTAAGATCGCTACAGCATGTACGGGTACAGCATCTGTCATGAAGGTTCAGATCATTCCTGCCAACCGTCACTACACACTGATCAACAGCAGTTCACTGGTAGCAGATAAGGGCAAGACACTTGCTTCCCGCAATAAGCTGAAAGCAGGAACCTATTATATCAAGGTGACAAAGCTCACGAAGTCTACAAGTGGTGTTTACCGCATCAAGTTCATGAAGTAGACGCAAAAGAAATAAAACAGAAATAAAACAGAAATGAAACCCGCCCGTTCCGGCAAGTGCCGGTCGGGCGGGTTTTGCTCTTGTTATGCTTATTTGTAAAACAGGTTTAGTATTCACAGTTTCCGGTTGTTCTTGGAAAGGGAATAACATCGCGGATATTGGAAATGCCGGTCAGATACATGATGCAGCGCTCAAAGCCAAGACCGAAGCCTGCATGCCGGGTAGTGCCGTATTTGCGCAGATCCAGATAAAAATCATAATTCTCCGGATTCATACCGGTCTCCTTCATGCGCTCTAACAGAAGCTCCATATTCTCCTCACGCTGGCTTCCGCCAATGATCTCACCGATGCCCGGAACAAGGCAGTCCATAGCGGCGACGGTTTTGCCGTCTTCATTCAGCTTCATATAGAATGCTTTGATCTCCTTCGGATAATCTGTTACGAAAACAGGACGTTTAAAAATCGCTTCGGTCAGATAACGTTCATGTTCTGTCTGCAGATCGCAGCCCCATTTGACCGGATAAGAGAAGTGTTCCCGGTGCTGCTCAAGCAAGCGGATCGCCTCCGTGTAAGTGACATGCGCAAATTCTGAGTGTAATACATGCTCCAGCCGGGCAAGAAGTCCCTTGTCGATATACTGATTCAGAAACTGCATCTCCTCCGGCGCATTTTCAAGGACATACCGGATGATATATTTTAACATATCCTCAGCGAGCGTCATATCATCGGAGAGGTCGGCAAATGCCATCTCCGGCTCGATCATCCAGAATTCTGCGGCATGGCGGGCGGTGTTGGAATTTTCGGCGCGGAAGGTCGGACCGAAGGTATAGATGTTACGAAATGCCATTGCGTAGGTTTCACCGTTTAGCTGACCGCTGACGGTAAGATTGGTTTCTTTTCCGAAAAAGTCTTTTGAATAATCCGGAAGTCCATCGTCGGTCAGAGGAACATCCTTCATATCAAGTGTTGTCACATGGAACATTTCACCGGCCCCTTCGCAGTCGTTCGCTGTGATCAGCGGGGTATGAACATATACAAAATCATGTTCCTGAAAGAAACGGTGGATTGCATAGGCTGCCAGAGAGCGGATGCGGAAGACAGCCTGAAAGGTGTTGGTGCGTGGACGCAGATGTGGGATTGTCCGCAGGTATTCCAGTGTGTGCCGTTTCTTCTGAAGTGGATAATCCGGCGAGGAAGCTCCTTCAATCCGGATGGATCCGGCGTGAAGTTCAAACGGCTGCTTGGCATCCGGTGTAGCGATAAATTGTCCGGTAATGATCAGTGCGGCACCAACATTGAGATGGCGGATCTGCTCCAGGTTGTCCAGAGATGAATCATAGACGATCTGGAGAGGCTCAAAAAACGTACCGTCATTGATGACAATAAATCCGAAATTTTTGGAATTGCGGATGCTTCGCACCCACCCGCATATGGTAATACTTTTATTATAATATTTTTTTGAATTTTCGAATAATTCCTTGATATGAATCGTGTGCATGATGTCCTCCTTTACTGATAGAACGATTAAACTTAACTTTCTAAATTATAGTATGCTCATTTTCACGGATAAGTCAAGAAAACATAATACCATTCACCTAATAGTATTATTGACTTTTAAACATGAACATTATACAATAGAAATATGTTTTTTAATTTTGGAGGAGATTATGAAAACAATTTTAATCAGTGGAGAACCCTGTGTGATCGAAGGATTTCTTCACGAAGCAGGAAATGTGGAGGAACTGGAGGTCTTAAGAACCTTCCAGGAAGAAAATGAAGCACTGGATATGGTCAGCAGGCAGGAGGTTGATCTCGCTGTGATCGATCTGGAAATGCAAAAGGTAAATGGTGCAGATATAGGCTGGGAATTAAAAAAACGAAACCCGGACATACAACTTATTTATCTGACCAGACAACAGAGAAGCCTGATGGATCTGATCACACTTCATCCGGTAGCGGTTCTGGAAATGCCGTTTCAGGAGGGGGAGATCGAATACGTTGTCGAATCGGCTTATTTGCTGTCAAAACGAAAAAGAAAGCGGATCTATGCCAGAACTTTTGGTCATTTTGATGTATTTGTAGACGGACGTCCGATTATGTTTAAAAGTGCCAAGGCAAAGGAGTTTCTGGCGTTTCTGATCGACCGGAGAGGAGGTACCGTTTCGACCGATCAGATGATCAACGTGCTCTGGGAGGACAGGCCTAATGATGAGTCAACACAGAATCTGTGCTGTAAGCTTGTCAAAACTTTGCAGAGGGAGCTGCGTGCAGCGGGTGCGGAGGAGATGCTTGTGGTAGCACGGGGAAGCAGAAGCATCAATGTCGAAACATTTCAGTGTGATATGTACGAGATGCTGGATGGCAATCAGAAGATCAGATCGCAATATATGGGTGAGTATTTGGTTGACTACAGCTGGTCGGAAGGTCAGACGGCATTCTTAGACCGTTTTTTACATGAATAGCTATATTTTGCGGTGAATTCCATTTTGGCTCCTTTTTATTGACAAATAATTTCACTTTTTGTTCCATACTATGGCAAAGGAAGGTTGTAAAATGACGTTGTCAAAGAAACTTGAAAAAAGTAAAAAAGGAGAAAAAATATGGAAAAGAAAGGATTAAAAGTGGTACTTGCCGATAATAATGTACAAGACAGGGAAACTAGGACGAAGGCAATCGAAGAAGCGGGAATGCAAGTGGTCTTTTCGACAGGAGACGGAAAGAAAGCACTTGATGCCATTTACCGCGAGCAGCCGGACATTGTTGTAATGGACATGATTCTTCCGGGGCTTGATGGCATTGGAATACTGGAAGAGATTGAGAAGGTGGACATGCTTCACAGACCGGTAACGATGATCGTAACAGCACTGAAAGCGTCACAAATGGTTTCAAGAGCACTGCAGAGAGGGGCAGGCTATTATATGATGAAACCAATCTCCAACAAGGTATTTGGAGAACGTTTGCAGCAAATTGCAGAGGAAATGAAGGAAAACAGCACAAAACAAGATAATTTGACAAAATCGGAACAGGAATATGCCGTAACGGAATATGCGGCAGCCGAGGAAAGCATGACAATCAGAAACAGAGAAGCCGGAAGGAGAGATAATGTGGTGGCAATTGAAACAAATCCATCCTGTCCGGAGAGAAAACAGGGATTTCCCCATAGCAGCAGATATTCCGGAGATCTGGAAAAGGATGTGACGAATGTATTGCTGGAAATTGGGATTCCCGCACATATCAAAGGATATCAGTACATACGGCAGGGAATCATCATGTCGTTTAATGATAGAAGTATGCTCCAGTATATTACGAAGTATCTGTATCCGGCAATTGCAAAGAAGAATAAAACGACTTCCAGCAGTGTCGAGAGAACGATACGCCATGCAATCGAGGTTGCATGGCGCAGAGGAAGTATGGATGTGCTGGAGGATATTTTCGGAAATACGGTCTGCGCCGGAAAGGGTAAGCCGACTAATTCCGAGTTTCTGGCATTGCTGACGGACCGGTTCCGTCTGGAATACCGCGAAAAGATTGTTTCTTAAGCAGCGCAGCTACAATCAGGACAATTAAATATTTTTGATTGAAATTTACGGGCGGGATGTCATTGATCGCAGGATCAAAATGACATCCCGCTTGACGTAACAGTGAAAATTAGGGTATACTTGAAAAGTTGTATGTTATATATAAGGAATACAATATGTAAACTCTGTATACATGTATACAATATAGTCGAGAAAGGGGGCCTGTATATGGATAGCAAATCAATGATGGAATTAACAAAGGAGCTTGATGCGGAATTTGACAATCTGGTGAACAATTGTATGACATCGGGCGCCATTGATTTAAATTTATATCAGGAATATGATGTGAAAAGGGGACTTCGTGATAGTGCCGGAAAGGGTGTACTGACGGGATTGACAGAGATCTCGGATGTCGTTGGTTTTCAGGTAGTCAACGGAGTGAAGGAGCCTGCCGATGGTAATTTATATTATCAGGGCTATGATGTGAAGCAGTTAGTAGGCTCTGATCCGCAGAAGCGATTTGCGTTTGAGGAGGCAACCTATCTGCTGCTGTTTGGACGTCTTCCGAATGAGACGGAGTTTAAGGTGTTCCAGCAGATCATAGCAAGTCTGCAGGAGCTTTCCGGTCCGTTTGTCCGTGACGTTATAATGAAGGCACCGAGTGAGAATCTCATGAACGGTCTGATGAAGAGTGTCCTGACACTGTATTCCTACGACAGCTGCCCGGATGATATTTCCGTTGCCAACGTACTTCGTCAGTCTCTGCAGCTGATCGCAAAGCTTCCGTTGATTGCGGTGTACAGTTATCATGCATACCGTCACTTTACATTTGCGGAAAGTCTGGTCATTAAGCAGCCGAAGAATGAGTATTCTACAGCAGAGAATATTTTATATATGCTTCGTCCAAACGGAAAGTTTACACCGTTGGAGGCGAGAGTGTTGGATGCAGCACTTGTGCTTCATGCAGAGCACGGTGGTGGTAACAACTCAACGTTTACGAATCATGTAGTTACTTCCTCCGGCACCGATACATATTCAGCAGTGGCAGCGTCCATTGCTTCCCTGAAGGGACCTCGTCATGGTGGAGCGAACCTCAAGGTTCAGCAGATGTTCGATGATCTTCGCGCAAATTGCGGCGATACGACAGATGATGAGCAGGTAAGAGCATATCTTTCCAAGGTATTAAACCGTGAGGCATTCGATAAGAGTGGTCTGATCTATGGTATGGGGCATGCCGTTTATACGATTTCCGATCCGAGAGAGGTTGTTTTGAAGTCGCTTGCCGGTATGCTTGCTGAGGAGAAGGGACTTTCTGAGGAATTTGCATTGTATGACAGAGTAGAGCATATTTCAGCAGATCTTCTGCAGAAGAACAGGCATGTGTTAAAGCCGGTTTGTGCAAATGTCGATTTCTACAGTGGATTTGTTTATACCATGCTTGGAATCCCGAGAGAGATGTTTACGCCGCTGTTTGCAATCTCACGTATTGCGGGATGGAGCGCACATCGTCTGGAGGAGTTGGTCAACAAAGGAAAGATTATTCGTCCGGCGTACAAATATGTAGGACATCACAGAAGATACAAGGAAAGAAGCAAGAGAAAATAGTGATGTCCGTGATCCCGTTCAGACGGAATAGTGCTTGAGACAGAGTTTTTCCAGCAGTGATATCAACAGATACAGCCCTGTTGATATCAGGCACAGGATCACAATGGAAAGCAGTACATAATCCAGCTTAAATACCTGGCTGCCATAAATGATCAGATAACCAAGACCGGCTTTGGCAGCAACAAACTCTCCGATGATAACTCCGACCAGAGTCAGCCCGATGTCAACCTTCATGGCACTGATGATGGCCGGGACATTACCGGGGAGTATTAATTTGCACAAAATATCCTTCTTTTGTCCGCCAAGCGTCCGGATCATCTTGATCTTGCCCGGATCCATTTCCTGAAATGTATTATAGAGCGTGATCGTTGTGCTGAACACGGCGACACTGACGGCGGCAACGATGATTGTTTTCATGTTATTGCCGAGCCATACGATAAATACCGGGGCGAGTGCTGTCTTTGGAAGACTGTTTAACACAACAAGATAAGGCTCCAATACCCTGGCAACGGTTTCGTTCCACCACAGCAGCACGGCGAGAAGGATTCCGATCACAATAACAAGGAAAAAACTGAAAAAGGTTTCCCCGAGAGTCACACCGACATGATAGAAAATGGTGTGGCTCTCTGCCATTTCAAGAAAGCAAAAAAGGATGCGGGAAGGACTGCTGAAAATAAACGAATCAATCCATTCCAGCTTTGTGGAAATTTCCCAGAGAGCAATGAAAAGAACAAAAATGAGCAGGCGCAGACCGAGAATGATTCTCTTTTGCCGGGCTGCCTGACGGATAAATGCAAGCTGACGATCACTCATCATGATTCAACTCCTTCCAAACCAGATTGAAATAGTCTTTAAATTCGGGAGAACTGCGGGAAAGAAATGGTGTCCGTTCTCCGGGACAGCTCAGTTTTACGGAAATCTCTTTTTTGACGGTGGCAGGGCGGGCGGAGAGGATGATAATACGGTCTGCCATGCTGATCGCTTCCGAGATATCGTGGGTGATCAGAAGTGCGGTCTTTTTTTCATGTTTTAAAATATCCCACACATCATCGGAAACGGACAATCTTGTCTGATAATCCAGAGCTGAGAAGGGTTCGTCTAAAAGGAGCAGATCCGGCTCCGTCATCAGCGTGCGGATCAGGGCTGCCCGCTGGCGCATGCCGCCGGAAAGCTGGTTGGGCTTGGCGTTGCGGAAACCGTCAAGTTGATAATTGGTGAGCATGGTGTCTATTTTTTTGGACAGATCCAAGGATGACTGACGGGCGATTTCAGGACCGAGTGCAATATTTTTGTAGGTTGTACGCCATTCTAACAGATGATCCTTCTGGAGCATGTAGCCGGTTTTTTTGTGATCACCCAGCACAATTTCGCCGCTGTCCGGTTCCAGAAGATGGCAGATCAGGGAAAGCAGCGTTGATTTGCCACAGCCGCTTGGACCGACGATCGCAACAAATTCGCCCTGCTCAATGGAAAAATTGACATGATCCAGTACAAGCGTTTCTCCCTGCAGTGTGTGATAGGCATAGGAGAGATTGTTTACTTCCAACAGGTGTTTCATATCCGCCCTCACAGAGACATTTATTTACGATAATATATTCAATAAAAAAAATAATGTGAAATCCGTGATAATGCATATTTTTAATTCCGGGTGAAATAATAGTACAGAACAATGAAAAGGAAAGGTATGGTATTGATATGAGAAAAAAGATATTGTTACTGGGAACTGTAATGACCTTGACTGCATTCTGCCTGGCAGGATGTGGCGCCAACAATTCCGTGACCGATCAGGCAACAGCATCTCCGGCGGCAGAGGATGATATGGATCGTACCAATGAACCGGCGGTTTCTCCGAATGGCGATGACAACAGTGCTGTGGATGATCTGGGAGACGGAGTGGAGGATGCTGTAGATGATGCCGGAAACGCTGTGAATGACGTGATCGATGGTGCCGAGGATGCTGTGGATGATGTCGGTGATGCGTTGGACGGCGATGACAGCACGAACAATACGGACAACAATCAGAAAAACAATAAAAATACGAAAAATAATCAGAAAAAGAACACGAACAAAAATACAACAAAAAACAGATAAAGGGATCCGGGGATCAAGGGCAGGGGACGGAAATTTTTATGCTTCCGTTCCCTCCTCGTTTACATATAAACGGCATGTCTGATTCTGGTAAACGGTATCCTTGACACAGGTAAAACCGAGCTTCCCGGCAAGCCGGACCGATGCTTTATTATCCGGCGCGATCACAGCAGTGATACGGTCAAATTCCAGCTCTTCGCGGGCATATTCCAGAATTTTCCGACAGGCTTCCGCAGCGTATCCGCATGACCGGTAACGTCTGTCCAGAAAATAGGACAGCATGATCTCACTTTCTTCATCGATGCTCTGACATTCCAGACCCGCCTGACCAATCAGGGTGCCTGAGTCCTTCTTGAAAATACCCCATAATCCGAAGCCGTAAAAGCCGTAGACCATCTGGATGTATGACACAAAACGGGCATATTCCACATCGCGGTTGGTGGTGATGTGGGACAGATATGGATGAATCTCCTTCTGATGGCAGATGGTAAAATAGTCATCGAAATCCGCAGCAGTCAGCTCGCGTATGATGAGTCGTTTTGTTTCCAGTGAAAGCATAATAAATGAAGTCCTCCCGATTGTTGAATTTTGTAAGATACGTTCTTTAGAGTATATCATATTTTTTGTGAAAGGGGATAGGATTTGGCGTCATTTTTTGGTATAATTGATTTATTATTTTCAGGAGGTTGACAAAATACTATGGCACAGATAAAACCTTTTCAGGCAGTAAGACCAACGGAGGAGTTTGCAGACAGAGTTGCGGCACTTCCTTATGATGTATATAACCGCGAGGAGGCAACGAAGGAAGTACAGAGGGAGCCCCTTTCTTTTCTGAAGATCGACCGGGCAGAGACACAGTTTCCGGCGGACGTGGATACCTATGATGACCGGGTATATGATAAGGCAGCCAAGCTGCTTGATGAGATGGAGAAGGACGGCGTATATATTTCGGATAACGAGCAGGCATATTATATCTACCGGCTGACGATGAACGGCAGAGCACAGACCGGAATTGTAGCCTGTGCAGGCGTTGATGATTATCTTAACAATGTGATCAAGAAGCATGAGAATACCAGAGAGGAGAAGGAACAGGATCGTATTCGTCATGTTGACACGCTGAGTGCGCAGACAGGACCGATCTTTCTGGCATACCGTTCCAGAAGTGAGATCAATGAGGTGGTAAGCCGGGTGATGGAGACACAGAAGCCGCTGTATGATTTTACGGCAGTGGACGGAATCTCTCATACAGTGTGGAAGATTGCGGATCATAAGCAGGTTGCACAGATTCAGGATACCTTTGCATCCATTAACGAGATCTATATTGCAGACGGACACCACAGAGCCGCTTCTGCAGTGAAGGTGGGACTCAAACGCAGAGAGGAGCATCCGGGATACAATGGAACAGAGGAGTTCAATTATTTCCTGTCTGTACTTTTCCCGGACGACCAGCTGATGATCATGGATTATAACCGTGTGGTAAGCAGTCTGAACGGTTTATCCACAGAAGCATTTCTCGAGGAGACCGGTAAGATATTCAAGGTGACGAAGCTTGGAGAGACTGCAAAGCATCCGGTGCATAAGGGACAGTTTACGATGTATCTGGATGGACAGTGGTATAGTCTGGATGCATCTGAGGAGATGCTTAAGGAGACCGATGCGGTGAAGTCACTGGATGTGTCTCTTTTGCAGAATTATCTGTTAGAGCCGGTGCTTGGTATTCATGATCCGCGAACGGATGCAAGGATCGATTTTGTCGGTGGTATCCGTGGACTGGAGGAATTGGAGCGACGTGCGCAGAGCGATATGAAGGTGGCGTTTGCAATGTATCCGACGTCTATCGCTGAGTTGTTTGCTGTGGCGGATGCTGGACTTTTGATGCCGCCGAAATCGACCTGGTTTGAGCCAAAGCTTCGCAGTGGATTATTTATTCATAAGATTTAGGGGATAGTTATGGATCGTTTTTTTGAGAGTAAACCTGTAGTATACATGTCTAAATTTTTTGACATGGTTCTTTTGAATGTGATATTTGTGATCAGCTGTATTCCGATCGTTACGATCGGAGCGGCATGTACGGCACTTTATTATACCTGTGTAAAGGTGATACGGCGTGACCGCAGTAAGCTCTGGAAGGAGTATAAGCAGAGCTTTGTGGACAATTTTAAGACATCGGTCGGGATATGGATTCCACTTGTCCTGACGGAGACGGCACTTGCGGTTGTGACCTACCGGCTGCTTTCACAGGGACATACCAGTATGTCGGCAGCAATGATCGGAATTTGTATGGCATTCTTTCTGTTTATACTTGCGATCATGATTTATTCGTTTGCAGTTCTGTCCCGTTTTACGGTCAGTGCAAAGGAAGCGATCAGGAATGCAACCGTGATCTCAATCCATCATGGCGGAGAGACGATCTATATGCTGGTCATGACACTCGGACTTGCCACAATGTTTGTTGTGGGCTGGAAGTTCATGCCATTGATCCTGCTGATCATGCCATCGGTGTATACACTGCTGATCTCATATTTTATGGAAAAGGTTTTGATTCAATATACTCCAGAGGAGGAACAGAATGCTTCGGACGAGGACGAGGCAGCTTCTGAGGACATGCTTTATACCGAGGAACATAAGGAGAAGCCTTGGTATCTGGAGGGAGGAGATAAGGATGAATAAAAGGTTATACGATTTAATGGATTGGGAGGCAATCGAGGGGATTGTCTATTCGGAGGAGGATCACCCGGAGAATATTCTGGGACCGCATAAGATACGTGGCGGATTTCTGGTACAGACCTTTATACCGGGAGCACAAGAGGTTACGCTTCAACTCAGAAAGAGCGGTAAGACGATCGCAATGGAGCTGGCGGATGAGGCAGGCTTTTTCGCGGCGATCCTTCCGGAGAAGAAGCCGGTGTCATATTTTTATAATGTTGTGTACGATAATGGGGACAGTGAACAAAGAGAAGATCCATACCTTTATCCGGACCTTCTTGGCGCCAACGAATTAAAGCGTTTTGAAAGCGGGATCCATTATTCTGTTTATGATTATCTGGGTTCCCATACGATGGCAGTGTATGGCTGCGGAAGTCAGGCTGAGTCGGAGTGGGATGTGCGCACGGTGAAGAAGGACGGCGTGTTCGGTACTCATTTTGCAGTGTGGGCACCGAATGCCATGCGTGTCAGTGTTGTGGGGGATTTTAATCATTGGGACGGCAGAGTGCACCCGATGTGCCGCATCGGCGATTCCGGCGTATTTGCCCTGTTTATTCCGGGAGTGGATCAGGGAGCGGTCTACAAATACGAGATCAAGGTTAATTATAAGACCCTTTTACTAAAGACAGATCCGTACGGAACATATTGTGAAGAGCGTCCGGCGAATGCAAGTATTGTCTGCAATACGACGGGTTACAAATGGAAAGACAAGAAGTGGATGGATGCCCGTAAGAAGGACAGCTTTGAGAACGAGGCAGTATCTATTTACGAAGTTCATCTTGGTTCCTGGATGAAAAAGGAATGGGATGGAGAGGGTGAGCTGACCTGTGATAAGGAGTTTTATAATTATCGTGAGCTTGCACCGCTTTTAGCAGATTATGTCAAGAAAATGCACTATACACATGTGGAGCTTATGCCGGTGATGGAGCATCCGCTGGATGAATCCTGGGGATATCAGGTGACGGATTATTATGCGGTGACATCGCGCTATGGCAGTCCGGAGGACTTTATGTATTTCATCGATCATCTGCATCAGCAGGGAATCGGCGTGATCCTGGACTGGGTTCCGGCACATTTTCCGAAGGATGAGAATGGTCTGGCAAGATTTGACGGAACCTGTCTGTATGAGCATCTGGATCCAAGGCAGGGAGAGCATCCGCACTGGGGCACTCTGATCTACAATTACGGACGCCCGCAGGTGGCGAATTTTCTGATTGCAAATGCATTGTTCTGGGTGAAACGTTATCATGCAGATGGTATCCGCATGGATGCGGTTGCTTCGATGCTTTATCTGGACTATGGCAAGAAGGATGGCGAATGGGTTGCCAACATGTATGGCAGTAATGAAAATCTTGAGGCGATCGAGCTTCTAAAAAATCTCAGTGAGATCTTTAAAAAGGAATGTCCGGGAGCATGGCTGATCGCAGAAGAATCTACCGCATGGCCGCAGGTGACAACGAGAGCGTCCGAGGGCGGACTCGGCTTTGATATGAAGTGGAATATGGGCTGGATGAATGATTTCATTGCCTATATGCAGACAGATCCTTTGTTTCGTAAGGGACGCCATGGCATGCTGACCTTCAGTATGATCTATGCGTACAGCGAGAAGTTTATTCTGGTGCTGTCACACGATGAGGTGGTTCATTTGAAGGGGTCTATGCTTGCCAAGATGCCGGGAGATGAGGATCAGAAGTTTGCCAATCTCAGGGCAGCGTACGGCTTTATGATGATGCATCCCGGCAAAAAGTTATTATTTATGGGACAGGAGTTCGGACAGACCACGGAATGGAATGAAAAGCAGAGTCTTCCATGGGATGAGGCGGAGAAGCCGGAGCACAGAAAGCTTCAGAAGTTTGTTGCCGGGTTAAATGAATTTTATCAGGCACATCCGGCATTGTATGAGATGGATTATGACGAGGACGGCTTTGAGTGGCTCAGCAGCATGGATGCGGATCACAGCATCATCACGTTTATGCGGTACAGTGCGCAGAAAAAGGAACGGTTGTTAGTGGTATGCAATTTCACGCCGGTATTATATGAGAATTTCAAGGTAGGTGTGCCGGAAGCCGGCAAATATAAAGAGATCTTCAACAGCGATGCAGAGGTCTATGGGGGATCCGGACACGGCAATCCGAGACAGAAACGTGCCAAGAAGGTTGCATGGGATGGAAAGGATTATTCCATTTCCATTGAGGTGCCGCCGCTTGGTGTCTGTGTATTTCGTTATATTGAGTCGTAACCGGGTATCGGTGGCATAATGAGCTCCGGAGGAGACCGAGAGAAGTTTTAATGTGATTTTATGATGTTTAGAAATCATACATGGATATTTAGTGTGATAATTAGATAGAGAGAAGTGGGCTATAATGACAGGAACAAGGATATATTCCCAAATGATGCTTTTGGCGGCATCGGCAACGCCAAGACCAACAGAAAGTGCAGTGCCGGATGTGCAAGAGGTTGTGGATCAGATGAATTCCAATGCCTCGGCGGAGGATAAAACAAGCTTTCTTCTGGAATATCTGATGGCACAGAGAGAACCGTTGTTAAATTTCGGTAAGACATTACTGATCGCATTGATTGTATTTCTGATCGGTAAAAGGATCATCGCACTGCTGTTAAAGCTGTTGAACCGCTGGATGGAACGCAGTCATGTGGAGGTCAGTGTGCATAAGTTTATTATGTCGCTTGGCAGGGTGCTCCTATATATTTTACTGATCTTTTGCGTGGCAGGCATTCTTGGTGTCGGCACCAGCTCGATCATTGCAATCATCGGATCGGCAGGTCTGGCGGTTGGTCTTGCTCTGCAGGGAAGCTTATCGAATCTGGCAGGTGGCATTTTGATCCTTCTGATGAAGCCGTTCCTCGTTGGTGATTATATTGTCGCAGGTGGCGTGGAGGGAACTGTTCGCAATATTGATATTTTCTATACACGGATTGTTACAACAGACAATAAAGTGATCGTAATCCCGAATGGAACGTTGTCAAATGGAAATATTATCAATACTTCACAGGAGGAATACCGTCTTTTGATTCTGGATTTTATGGTGGGATATGATGCGCAGATCAGTAAGGTACGCGAGGTTGTGTTAAATCTCATGGAGAAGGATGAGGGTGTCTGCAAGGATCGTCCGCAGAGCGTGAACATTGATAAGCTCAATCCCGGACGTGTCAGGCTTCAGGCCAAGGCATGGGTAACGAATAAGGACTACTGGGACGTTCGCTACCGGATGCTGGAGGCGATCAAGGAAGAGCTTCCGAAGCAGGGGATTTCTCTGTTTTAGCAGGTGCTTTGTAAAAAGCAGGTAAAGATAGGGGCATTTCGGAAAATGTGCCTTGTCGAAATATGAGAGAACATGGTATACTTATATTTAGTGTAAGGGTATCAGATAGAAACTATAGATTGGTGTGATTGTATTGGTTAAGATATATCGTACGGATGACAGAAAGATCCACGAAGAGGAAGAACTGACCGAGGGTGTATGGGTACAGATGGTTAATCCTTCCGAAGGAGAGGGCGAAGAATATGCCAGAAAGCTGGATGTTGATATTACAGACCTGCTGGCAGCGTTGGATGAGGAAGAGAGCTCCCGTATTGAACTGGAGGATGGGTATACCCTGATTCTGGTGGATATCCCAACGACGGAGATCCGCATGGACAAGGAGGCATACACGACCATTCCTCTGGGCATCATTCTGACGAAGGATGCGATCATTACGGTGTGTACCGAGGATACACCTGTGCTTCAGTCCTTTGTGCTCGGCAGAGTTAAGGAGTTTAGTACCAAGAAGCGTCTGCGTTTTGTGTATCAGATCCTGTTTCGGATCGCAACGCTGTATCAGAGTGCACTGCGCATTATAGACAAGAAGCGGACTGAGATCGAGGAACGGATTGACGGTGATACCGAGGACATCGATCTGATCGATCTGCATGCACTTGAGTCAACGCTTGTATACTTTGCAACCTCGCTTCGTGCGAACGCAGTTGTGTTGGATCGTCTGACCAGATATAAGAGACTGGAGCAGTATCCGGAGGATAAGGAGCTGCTTGATGATATCATTGTCGAGAACCAGCAGGCGATCGAGATGACGGGAATCTATCGAGATATTATAAACGGAACAAGAGAGCTGTTATCTTCTGTGATCGATAACCGGCTGAATAACGTCATGAAGTATTTGACATCGATCACGTTAGTGATGGCAGTGCCAACCATTATCTCTGGTTTCTTCGGAATGAACGTAAGAGTTCCGCTGGCACTGACAACACATGCGTTTATGATTATATCACTTGCCACAACGTTGATCTGTGGAGTAATCTTTGTTGTTCTGAAAAAGAATCGAATATTATGATCGGGTGATCCGATGAATTGTTTCATTCACCTTGGCGTAGATCCGCTCCGGATCCTCGTCAAGGTGAAATTTTTCGTTTTCGTATAAAATTTTCCCTGCAACCATAGTTAATTTCACGTTTTGTTTGCTGCCGCTGTAGACGATATTCTTGGAAATTTCATTGACCGGTTGCATATTTGGCTGATGAAGGTCGAGCATGATCAGATCTGCCTGCTTGCCCGGGGCAAGACTGTCGCAGTCCGGCAGACACATTGCCTGCGCACCGTTAGAAGCCGCCATTCGTAAAACGACATCAGCGTCCATCGCAGAGGCGTCCTGATCCTGAACCTTCTGCAAAGCGGTCGTAAGAAACATTTCCCGGAACATATCCAGACAGTTATTACTTGCTGGTCCATCCGTTCCGATGGCAAGCCGGATTCCGTTGCGAAGCATGCGTGTCAGAGGCGCGATACCGCTGGCGAGCTTGAGGTTGGAGGAAGGATTGGTGATGACCCAGAGTCCCCCGGAAAGACAGATATCAAGATCTTCCTCAGTCATGTGTACGCAGTGAAATCCACCGCCGCCATGCTCAAACATACCAAGACGGTTCAGATACACGGTTGGTGTCGCACCATGACGTTTGATACAGTCAGCCACCTCGGAAGCTGTTTCGGAGCTGTGTGTATAAACCGGAGCACTGTATCTCTGACTCAAAGCAGCAATTTTCCGTAAAAGCTTCTCGTCGGTTGTGTATTCTGCATGAAAACCAAGCTGGAAGGAGATCAGCGGATCTGTGTCGTTGTAGCGTAAATACTGTTGCTCCAGCTCGGCAGGGCTGCTTACAAAATTGTTGACACTGCCGCACAGAACCGTGCGGAAGCCGGAATCAATCGAAGCCTGCACGATAGATTCTGTTTTCTGGTACATATCGAAATTGGCAGTGATACCGCTGGTTAAGTATTCCAGAATCGCAAGACGGGAGCTCCAATATACATCCTCAGCAGTCATTGCCGCTTCCAGAGGGAATACTTTATCATAAAGCCATTGCTGTAGCGGAAGATCATCTGCGTAGGAACGCAAGAAGGTCATGCCGGAGTGTGTGTGTGCGTTTTTGAAACCGGGCATGATCACATTGCCACAGGCGTCAATCTCCCGGTCCCACTGAGTCGATACCGGTGCATCGGCGGAGTTACCGACATAGGTGATCCGGTCATCGGCAATCTGCAGCTCGCCCTCTATGACAAGGGGCTTTGCAGTAACGTCTGATTCTGTCAGGGGAAGGATCAGGGCGTTGTAGATGCGGATCGTATGAGCTTCCGGTGTTGCAAATGTTTCCTGTGTCATATAAATCATCTCCTTTTATTCCGTTAAGTTCAGTTCTGCAGCGATATCCAGGATACATCCGGTCACAAGCTGTTCAAATACAGGAGCCCTGCGGTCGGCGACCTCCTGCACCTCCTTATGGTTTAACGGCTGGTCGGAAATGCCGCAGGCAAGATTCGATATGCAGGAGATACCGCAGATATGCATACCCATATGGTTGGCGGCGATCGCTTCACAGGCAGTACTCATACCGACGGCATCTGCCCCCAGAGCCTTGCACATCTGAACCTCTGCAGGGGATTCGTAATTTGGTCCGGTAAGCTGGATATAGACGCCCTCCTGTAGCGGAATGTCCAGTCTCGCTGCCGTGCGGCGGATTGTCAGGCGGAGCCGGTGGTCATAGATATCGCTCATATCCGGAAAACGAACGCCGAGTTCATCGATATTGGATCCGATGAGAGGGGATGGCACAAAGCTTGCGATCTGATCGCGGATCAGCATAAAATCACCGGCATGAAAATTCGCATTGATGCCACCGGAGGCATTGGTTAAGAATAGCACCTCAGCCCCCATCAGCTTCATCAGACGAATCGGGAGCACGACATCCTCCATCGCATAGCCCTCATAATAATGAACGCGTCCCTGCATGCATACGACAGGAACATCCGCCACATAACCGAAAATGAATCTGCCCTGATGACCGGGAACCGTAGAAACCGGAAAACCATCAATATCATGATAATCCAGTGTAGATACAACATGGATCCGGGAGGCATAGTTGCCAAGCCCCGAACCAAGAACAAGTGCAATCTTCGGAGTGAAATTGATTTTTGACCGGAAACACTCATAGCATTTGGTCAGTTTATCGTAAATTGGATTCATAAAATTACCTGCCTTTCTGTCCACAAAAATGTACTGATAAGTACGAAATATTATGTAATTATATTGTAGCTGTAAAACAGGAAAATGTAAACGGTTTCAGGGGGAGAAACTGGCTTATATTCGTTGACATAGCGGATTAGAAGATATATAATTTTTTTTATATTAAAGAGTTATTTTAATTTTAGGAAGGGATAGAAAGTAATGGAAACGAGCAAGGGGAAAAAGAGAAAAAATATTGCAGTTTATCTTCCGCAGATATACTCAAGTTATTTTTCCGAATTACGAAACTCCATTGAGGAAGTTGCGAAGGAACGTGGATATCGTCTTGTGATTTTTACTTGCTTTGGGGATGAGAGCAGCATCGACAGCAGGGCTGCCACTAATGTCCGTTATGACGAGGGTGAGCGAAGCATATTCCGTATCGCCAACACGGATGTGGCAGACGGTGTGCTGATGCTTTACGATGCGTTCGCTAAAAATCAGTATGAGGAGATCTACGATCTGGTTTTGAACAGATACCGGTGTCCGATCGTGAATTTCAGGACGCCGATGGAGATTGAATCGGACAGGATCTATAATGTATATGTGGATGATAAAGCGGCGTTTGCGGATATGATACAGCATTTTATTGATGAACATCACTGCTCTAAGATTGACTTGGTGACAGGTCCGCAGGACAATATGCATTCTATGTTCCGACTGGATATTTATAAGGAGGTTCTGGAGCAAAACGGTATTTCTGTGCAGACGGAGAGAATACACTGGGGGAATTTCTGGAAGAACTGCGGGGAAGGCGTTGTCGAAGAGATTCAGAATTCGGGAGTGGATTTCCCGGAGGCGATCGTGTGTGCCAATGATTATATGGCGATCTCAGTGACACAGGCATTACAGGCTCGGGGAATCAAGGTCCCGGCTCAGGTGCTTGTGTCCGGATATGACAATGTTGTGGAGAGCCGGTTCTCCAAACCGTCAGTTACAACGATCCGGCAGCCGATGCGTGCAATGGGTCGGAAAGCCTTTGAGATACTGGAACGATGCTGGGCAGGAGAGAAGGTCGAACAGGATAATTACCTGAAAGAAGAGATCGTGTATCGTCAGTCCTGCGGCTGCGGCGCAGAGGGTGGCGATGAGAATGGACAGTATGCGACAAAGCTCAGCGCCGAGTTAGACAATGTTCTTTATCTGGAGACAGCCGCATCCGCCATGGTTACAATGCTTGCCAATGCCATGGATATGAATGAATATACCGATTGCCTGAAACAGTATGTGCTGCGGGAGACAGGCTTTAAGAGCTTTGCACTTTGTCTGGCGGAGCACTGGGAGCAGAAGCTTCCTCTGCCGGAGAAGAATTATGGCACAAGTATGTGCAAGGTGGATATGGTTATGGGAATCCATAAGTCGAAAGTGCTGAAACCGGAGCGGTTCCCAATCTGTCAGATGGTTCCGAGTGAATTTGCAAGAGATTCGGATCCGATTTATGTGATCCCGCTTCATTATCTGCAGCAGTATATGGGATATGCGGTTCTTCAGATTGACTATGACCTGGTGTCCAATGTCAATATCAAGTCATGGTTTATTCATCTGGACAGTGCCCTGGAGAATTTCCGTATGAAGCAGAGATTACAGCAGGTGGCAAAGGAGTTGGAGTCTCTGTATATTCAGGATACTCTGACCGGT
Source organism: Jutongia sp. (assembly GCF_057878315.1). Taxonomy (NCBI): domain Bacteria; kingdom Bacillati; phylum Bacillota; class Clostridia; order Lachnospirales; family Lachnospiraceae; genus Jutongia; species Jutongia sp. The sequence continues at coordinate 97,317 of NZ_DBLXSO010000001.1, forward strand.
TTATACAACAGACGTGGTCTGGAAAAGTTCGGCGAGAGGATGTGTGAAGAGTGTATCCGTAATAACGGACAGTTCATGATCATGGAAATTGATATGGATGGACTGAAGCAGGTCAATGACAGATATGGTCATGAGGAGGGCGATGTCTGCATTACCACGATTGCCAATGCGATGATGTATGCTGCCAAAGACGGAGAGATATGTATTCGATCCGGAGGTGATGAATATATTGTCATGGGTAAGAATTATTCGGAGGAGAAAACGCAGAACTATATCCGGTTATTCCGGGAATACATCGACAGCGCCAATGCTTCGCTGAACAAGCCGTATACGATCGGTGCCAGTCTGGGATATTATATGGGAGTCCCGGATGGAAAGCGGACCATCGAGAATTATTTGAAAATTGCCGATGACCGCATGTATGAAAACAAGAAAATGCGAAAAGCGAAATCGCATCCGGGAGTAGAGGTACGATGATCAGTCCTCTGCCAGATTTTCCCATTCTTCCATGAGAGTAAGAAGCCGTTCATCATTGGCTTCCTTTTCAGAAGCGAGTTGCTGGAGCAGAGCAATGTCTGTCCCGTTTTTGGGATCGGACAGCTGCTCATCCAGAGACTCGTTTTTTGCTTCTAATTCGGAAATTTCTTTCTCGACTTTATTCAGTGCATTCTGTTTCTTGCGAAGACGTGCCTGCTCTTCCTTCTGCTGCTGCCAGGTCAGCTTGGAATCGGAGGCACCGTTGTCTGCGGTATCGGTCGCTGATTCTACAGGAGTCGTAAGCTGTGCCTGCTCATTTGCTTCTTTTTTCTCAAGATAGTAATCATAGTTACCGATATAGTTGACAAGCTGTTTCTGTGTCAGATCGAGGATACGCGTTGCGGTGCGGTTGATGAAGTAACGGTCATGTGATACATACAGAACCGTTCCCTCAAAGTGATTGACGGCACGCTCGAGGATCTCCTTGGAGTCGATATCCAGATGGTTGGTCGGCTCGTCCAGAATCAGGAAATTCGCATCGGACAGCATCAGCTTGGCAAGGGAGACGCGTCCGCGCTCGCCACCGCTTAACTTAGAGATCTGCTTGAAAACATCATCGTCCGTAAACAGAAATGCGGCAAGAATATTGCGGATCTCTGTATTAGTCATGGATGGGTAATCATCCTGTAATTCTTCAAAGATCGTCTTCTCTGCATGCAGTACCTGATGTGCCTGATCGTAATAGCCGATCTCCACATTCGTTCCAAGACGGATCGTGCCGGCATCTGCCTTGACAAGGTCATTGATGATCTTAAGGATCGTCGTCTTGCCGGAGCCGTTATCGCCGATGATGGCAACACGCTCGCCACGTTTGAGCTCAAAGCTGATATCGGTGAAAAGAATCTCGCTGTCAAAGGCTTTGCTGAGATGCTCGATAGAAAGGACATCGTTGCCGCTCTGGATACGCGGGGAGAACAAAAGGTTCATGCGGGTATTTTCCTCAACCGGTTTGTCGAGACGTTCTATCTTGTCGAGCTGTTTCTCGCGGCTTTCCGCACGTTTGACAGATTTCTCGCGGTTAAAGGATTTAAGCTTGGCAATGACAGCCTCCTGATGCTTGATCTCTGCCTGCTGGTTCAGGTATTGCTTCATCTGTGTATCAAGAAGAGCCTGTTTTTTCTCGGAAAACTGGCTGTAATTTCCCTGATAAACGGTAGATTTATGCTGGCGGATCTCCACAACCTTTGTTACGATACGATCCAGAAAATAGCGGTCATGTGCAACGATGATCACGGCACCGCGGTAGCCGGAGAGATATCCCTCCAACCAGCGGATCGCCTTCATATCAAGGTGGTTGGTCGGCTCATCGAGGATGATCAGATCCGGGGAGGTTAAAAGCATTTTACCGAGGGCAACACGCGTACGCTCGCCACCGGAAAGGGCAGATACCGGTTTATTAAACTCCTCCTCGGTAAAGCCAAGCCCCTTTAAGACACCGATCAGCTCACTGTGGTAGGTGTAGCCGCCCGCCAGCTCAAAGCGGTGGCGGAGAGTGTCGCTTTTGGCAATCAGGTGTTCTAACTCTTCACCGGAGGCGTGGTTCATCTGCTCAGTGATATCGTTTAACTCCTGCTCAAGAGCGATCACATCCTTCTTGGCATCCTGCATTTCCTCCAGAACGGACTTGGCAGAATCAATGTCCTGATTCTGTGCGAGATAACCGATCACCGCATCCTTCTGGATAATGATCTCGCCGTCATCGGCCTCATATTCTCCCATAAGGATCTTAAGGAGTGTTGATTTGCCAGAGCCGTTGACACCGACGATTGCTGTTTTTTCCTGTTCATTTATATGAAAAGAGATATCATTCAGAATGGTGTTGCCATCGAATGATTTACTGATATGACTGCATTGTAAGATCATGAATAAATCCTCCCTTGTAATTTCGATGCCTCCGGCTGCATTTGACATGCAGGGAAGCTGGAATCATTGATTAGTATATATGAAAATGAAAAAAAAGAAAATACCAAATGCTTATTCTTGAATCGCAGAGGGGATATGTGTTACTATGGAAACGCTGAAAATGAATTACCAGAGCGAGAAAGGACAAAATAGATGACAAGACAGGAATTTCGTGAGTTTGTTCAAAAGGGAAGAATGATCTTAGACGGAGCGACAGGCTCCAATCTGCAGAAGAGAGGGATGCCGACCGGAGTATGTCCGGAGGAGTGGATCCTTGAACATCCGGACGTGTTGATCGGACTTCAGAGAGAATATATTGAGGCCGGTTCGGATGTGCTTTATGCACCGACCTTTTCCGGTAACAGAATCAAGCTGGAGGAGTATGGTCTGGCAGATCAGATCGGAGAGATGAATCACAGACTGGCAGAGCTGTCTTTTGAAGCGATCAGACAGGCAGATACGGACAGAAGAGTGCTTGTGGCCGGTGATCTGACAATGACGGGGCAGCAGCTGTATCCGGTCGGATCACTTCCGTTTGAGGAACTTGTGGATATTTATAAGGAACAGGTTGGTTTCTTAAAGGAAGCCGGCGTGGATTTTGTCGTTGTGGAGACGATGATGAGTCTGCAGGAGTGCAGGGCTGCCGTTCTGGCGGTAAAGGAGAGTTCAGAGCTTCCGGTTATGGTGACACTGACCTTTGCGGAGGATGGAAGAACCCTGTTTGGAACGAACCCGGAGACAGCCGCATTAGTGATGACGGCGATGGGCGTTGATGCGATCGGTGTGAACTGTTCGACCGGTCCGGATAAGATGGTGTCCGTGATCGAGAAAATGTGCCGTTATACCGCGCTTCCGATCGTGGCAAAGCCAAATGCGGGACTGCCGCAGCTTGTGGACGGTGAGACGGTTTATGATATGGGACCTGAGACATTTGCAGAGGAGATGTGTGTGCTGGCAGAGGCAGGTGCGGATATTCTGGGCGGTTGCTGCGGAACGACACCGGAGCATATCCGTCAGCTTGTGGAGCTTCTGGAGGAGAAGGAACTGCGGGGAAAGGCAGCTTATCCTGAGAGAAAGGGAAAGGTTGTACGCCGTGCTCTTTCCACAGAGAGAAATATCCTGCCGATCGAGCTGGACGGTGCATTTAAGGTGATCGGAGAGAGGATCAACCCAACCGGCAAGAAAGCGCTGCAGGCACAGCTTCGCGAGGGCAGTCTGGAGTTAGTCGGTGAGATGGCAGAGGCACAGGTTGAGGCCGGTGCAGCCATTCTCGATGTCAACATGGGAACGAACGGTATTGATGAGAAGGAAATGATGTGGAAGGTTGTCAACGAACTGACCCTTTTAACGGACATACCACTTTCCATTGATTCCAGCTATGTGGATGTGATCGAGGCCGCACTCAGGATCTATCCGGGACGTGCACTGATCAATTCCATTTCAATGGAGCAGGAGAAGATGAAACGTCTTCTTCCGATCGCAAAGAAATATGGTGCGATGTTTATCCTTCTTCCTCTGTCGGATGAGGGACTTCCAAAGGATATTGAGGAGAAAAAGCAGATCATTCACACGGTTCTTGCGGCGGCAGCAGAATATGAGCTGACGCCGGAGGATGTGATCGTGGATGGTCTGGTGGCAACGATCGGTGCCAATAAGATGGCTGCCGTGGAAACATTGGAGACGATTCGTTACTGCAAGTATGAACTTGGTGTTGCAACAGCCTGCGGTCTGTCCAATATTTCGTTTGGTCTGCCGGAGAGAGCATTTGTCAACAGTAACTTTATGGCGATGGCGATCATGAACGGACTTACCATGGCAATCGCCAATCCATCACAGGATTTATTGATGCATGCGGTATATGCATCGGATCTGCTGATGAACAAACCGGATGCAGATCTGCGCTATATTGAACGTGTGAATGAGCATAAGCTGACGATGGTCAGCGGAGAGGTGGACAGCCAGAGCCTGAAAGCGACTGTGAGTACCGGAGGAAAGGCGTCTGCTGCGATTCCGGAGGACAGGCAGGGAGACGTGATCTTCGAGGCAGTCATTAAAGGGAAGAAGCAGAGAGCAAAACAGCTTGTGGAGCAGGCGGTGAAGGATGGAAGAGATCCGCAGCAGATCATTGATGAGAGTCTGATCCCGGGTATTATTCATGTGGGTGAGTTGTACGACAAGCAGATTTATTATCTGCCACAGCTGATCTCGAGTGCAGAAACCATGGAGGCATCCATCAATTATCTGGAGCCGATCCTGGCACAGAACCGTTCGAGTGAGTCTCTTGGAACGATCGTGATCGCAACGGTAGAGCATGATATTCATGATATCGGAAAGAATCTGGTTGCGTTGATGTTAAAGAACTATGGCTATCATGTGGTGGATCTTGGAAAAGATGTGCCGGCAGAGACCATTATCGAGGCTGCGATCGAGCATAACGCAGATATCATCGGATTATCGGCACTTATGACGACCACAATGATGGAAATGAAAAAAGTAGTCGATATGGTGCATGAGCAAAACCTTTCCTGCAAGGTACTGATCGGTGGCGCTGTGATCACACAGAGCTTTGCGGATGAGATCGGTGCGGACGGATACGCAGAGGATGCACAGGATACCGTGCGTGTTGTTGGCAGACTGCTTGGCAGATCCGAATAACGGATCAGAACGGGAGGAATGTAAGCGATGGAAGATCAAAATAAACCGGTCATTGATGTGATCATACCGGCATACCGGCCGGATGACTCCTTTCAGAAGCTGATCGGGCTTTTGCAGGAGCAGACGGTGAAGCCGCATCATATTTATGTGCTGCAGACGATGGGAGAGGGCGATGAGTTGATGCAGCCGATGAATTCCGATATGACAGTGCATTCGGTTGCCAAAAAGGATTTTGATCATGGTGCTACGCGCGATTATGGTGCCCGGCTGGCAGCAGAGGGAAATCAGGCAGCATCGGATCGGCATTATATATTATTTATGACGCAGGATGCGGTTCCGGCCAATACACATCTGATCGAGACTCTGGCGAAAGCGTTTGAGGATGAGAGAACGGCGATCGCCTATGCCAGACAGCTTGCGAGAGAGGGTGCCGATGTGGTGGAGGAGCTGACAAGAGTCCACAATTATCCGCCGCAGGATCAGATCAAGCGCAAGGAGGATCTGGAGCGCCTTGGTATCAAGACATATTTCTGTTCGGATGTCTGTGCGATGTATCGTCTTGACCGTTATCAGGAGATGGGAGGCTTTGTGCATCCTACGATATTCAATGAGGATATGATCATGGCATCCAGTGTGATCCGGGCAGGATATCAGGTTGCATATTGTGCCGGGGCAGAGGTGATCCATTCCCACAGTTACACCTGTATGCAGCAGTTTCACCGCAACTTTGATCTGGGTGTGTCCCAGAAACAGTACAGAGAGGTCTTTGAAAGCATTTCCTCCGAGAAGGAGGGCGCGGGCTATGCAAAGACCGTGCTTTTATATCTGCTGAAGAGAGGCAGGATATGGAAGGCGTTCTATTTCGCACTGCAGTGTGGTTTTAAGCTGGCGGGCTATAAGCTTGGGAAGAATTATGATAGACTGCCGAAGGGACTGGTGCTTGCATGCACGATGTCACCGGATTACGTGTTATTTCATGAAGATGCAGCATAATGTCTTGTTTCATCAGGACGCATCATGAAGCACTGTCCGGAAAACGGGTCAGATAAGAAAAGAGGAATCAGATTGGATTGTATTAAGATAAAGAATTTGGAAATATTTGCGAAACACGGGGTGATGCCGGAGGAAAATGCACTCGGACAGAAATTCGTGATCTCGATCGAACTAGAATGTGATGTCCGTAAAGCGGGACAGACAGATGACCTCAATTACTCGGTCAACTATGCGGAGGTTGCTTCCTTTGTGACGAAGAAGGCAACCCAGAATACCTTTCAGTTGATTGAGAAGCTGGCTGAATATCTGGCACAGGAGATACTGCTTCAATATGATGCGGTGCGTGCCGTCACCTTAGAGGTGAAAAAGCCGTGGGCGCCGGTGCATCTGCCGCTTGAGACGGTGTCTGTGACTGTGAAGCGTCAGTGGCATGCGGCTTATTTAAGCATCGGTTCCAATATGGGTGATAAGAAAGCACATCTCGATATGGCGGTGAAAAGCCTGAATAAAGATCCATGGACGAGGGTGAAGAAGGTCTCTTCTTATATTGTGACGGAGCCGGTTGGCGGTGTGGAGCAGGATGATTTCCTGAACGGAGCGGTTATGCTTGAGACGCTGCGGACACCGGAGGAACTGCTGGAGCTGATCGGGCGGATCGAGCAGGAGCAGAAAAGAGAGCGAATCGTTCACTGGGGACCGAGAACCGTGGATCTGGACATTATATTGTACGATCAGGAGATCATACAGACGAAGGATCTGATGATTCCGCATGTGGAGATGGTAAACCGGATGTTTGTACTCGAGCCGATGTGTGAGATCGCACCATATGCGAAAAATCCCCTGAATGGCTGCTGCATGCTCGAACTTAAGGAGCAGCTTCAGAGGAAGGAAATGGATTCTTAAACAGAATATAAAACGAAGCAAAACAACCCACACGAATTACCGGTGTGGGTTGTTTTGCGATAATGTTTCATTACTTTGCAGTCTTTGGATGAAATTCTTCGATCTGTTCATTGGCAAGATTCATCACATAGGCGGTACTGCCGTCAAAGCTTTCAAAGAACAGATAGTGATCAATAATATGCAGATAATTAAAATTGCCGGAGCGTAACTGGGTTTGCGCTCCTGATTTGGTATCCAGGGCATATAAACCATTATCACTGCCGTTGTCAATCTGATAATATACTGTAGCACCGTCCCGGCTGATATTATAGGTGGCGATGCGAACCTGTGTCAGATGTGTCATTTCGCCGGTGGAAAGATCCAGCCGGCACAGCGTGTAATCATTGTCCATATCCATACAATAAAGAAAGCCTTTGACAAAGGACAGACCGGTAAAGTTGCCCTCATAGATGACCCGGGCGCTTCCGCCATCGGTAGAAATGCTGTGGATGCTGTGATCGCTGTCAAGCCCGGTATAGTAGATCGTGTCATCATCGATCACCGGTGATGCACCCTCCTTCAGAATCATGGTGTCTTTCTTGCCGTCGATGCCGATGCGGAAAAGCTGCAGACCGAGCTTGCGGTCATAATGCTGATAAAAGATATGATTGCCAAGCAGACTTAATGACTGGGATGGTTCCCGGTAAAGCTGCTTTAAGCCCTGCCCGTTGCTGTTGATCCGGTACAAGCCGGTGGTGCTGAAGGAAAAAAGTGCCTGTGAATCAGTGCCCTTCTTGTCATTACGTCTTGTATAAAAGATATATCTGCCTGCTGCATTGATGTAGCTGGTATAGTCATCGTGAAGCTTCTTAACATGGGAGAGCTTCTTATCCATGGAATAGAGCGAGTTCTGATCATAGGGATTGGCGAAATAAATCGTGTCCCCGGACTCGGCAAACAGACCACCGTTTAACAGATTAGTGCTAGTATTGCCGGTTGTATGCTCATCGGAATAGTAATGTATGCGGGAATTCCACTGGACAAATCCAAAGCAGAATGCTGCTGCAAGGATCAAAATAACTGTGATGATCCGGTTTCTGATATGGTGTGTTCTGCCTGGTTTATTCATACGATTCCCCCTGTTCTCTGTTGTGTTCGTGAGAAAATTTATCACTGCTGTCATAATGTGAACTTCTTGATATTATTATAAAGGTTACAAAAAGGAATTGCAATGAGTAAGGGAAAAGTTGTATAATAGGTCTAATTGAGAAAATTCATAGATTATCCAATCGGGAATGGAGGAGACTGATATCATGCTTAAATTACCAGCTATATTTAGTGATCATATGATCTTACAGAGAAGAAAACCAGTAGTTATCTGGGGGGAGTCCGATGCCAGAAAGGTGACAGTGACTATACAGGATGCCCGAGTGGTGACATACGTTCAGGATGGCAAATGGCAGCTTTTCCTGCCGCCGATGGAGGCAGGTGGTCCATATGTTCTTACGGTCAAGACGGACAATGACGAGGTCAAGACATATGAGGATGTTATGTACGGAGAGATATGGCTTGCAGGTGGTCAGTCCAACATGGAGTTAGAGCTTCAGAATTCCAAGGATGGCGCAGTCGCTGTTTCCGAAGCACACAATGAACTGCTTCGTTTCTATTACACACCGAAGGTATCCTACCTGTGTGATGAGCTTTACGAGCAGGAAGAGAAAAGCTGCTGGGAGCTTTGCTGTCCGGAGAATGTGGGACGCTGGTCTGCAGTAGGTTATTACTTTGCAAGAAAGCTGGCTGCACAGCTTGATGTTCCGGTTGGAATCATTGGCTGTAACTGGGGCGGCACCTCCGCATCATGCTGGATGAGCAGAGAAGCCCTGGAGAGTGATAAGGTGATTTCTTCTTATGTAGAGGAGTATGACGAGATCGTTGCCAATCAGGATTTTGATGCATACTGCAAGGAGCGCGAGGAGTACATTGTTTATCAGGCAGAGTTTGATAAGAACTGCAAGCATTATTATGAGACAACTCCAAACCCTACCTGGGAGGGTGCTTTGGAGGTTTGCGGTGAGAATAAGTATCCGGGACCGATGGGACCACGTTCCGAGTACCGCCCGGCCGGTCTTTATGAGACAATGATCCAGAGAATTGCACCGTATACACTGGCAGGATTCCTGTATTATCAGGGAGAAGAGGATGATAAGAAGCCAAGAAGCTACTACAATCTTTTGAGCCGCCTGATCCGTCAGTGGAGAGAGGACTGGCATGACGATAAGCTTCCGTTTATGATCGTTCAGCTTCCGATGTTCTCTAATGTTGGTGAGGAGAATCTCACAAACTGGCCGTTGATCCGTGAGGCACAGCACAGAGTATACCGTACCGTTAAGAACACCGGTCTTGCGGTAGTGCTTGACAAGGGCGAATACAGCAACATTCATCCGATCGATAAACAGCCGGTCGGTGAGCGTTTGGCTCTGCAGGCAATGTATCACGCATATGGACTGGATAATGAGGTTCGTGCATTCGGTCCGTTCTATCAGTCCTGCTATACATTACAGTCCTATATCTGGCTGATCTTCAATCACGTAAGAGACGGTATCATATGTACCGGCGAGAAGCCTCTGGGCTTTGAGGTGGCAGGTCAGGATAAGGTGTTCTATCCGGCAGATTCCGTACAGATCCAGGGCAACCGTGTTCGTTTGTTCTCTGCAAATGTAAAGGAGCCGGTATATGCAAGATATAACTGGAGAAACTACGCAGAGGTCAACATGTTTGGTAAGAACGGACTGCCGATGGCACCATTCCGTACCAGCATGAACGATGAACAATAAGAGTATCAGGCAGTCAGTCGATGCCGCGGGAGGCGTGGTTGACTGATGCAAGGGATTCGTGTTAGAATAACACGATAGCGTTATATGTATGGATAGCGCATGATAGCGAATATATCAATAGTTGGAGGGCTTGACATGGCAGAGAAGAAAAACATATTAACCTATGAAGGTTTGAAAGCGCTGGAGGATGAGCTTCAGGATTTAAAGCTGAATAGACGTAAAGAGGTAGCAGCAAAGATTAAAGAAGCACGTGAGCAGGGTGACCTGTCCGAGAATGCAGAGTATGATGCAGCAAAGGATGAGCAGAGAGATATCGAGCTTCGTATTGAAGAGATCGACAAGATCCTCAAGAATGCAGAGGTCGTTGTTGAGGAGGATGTTGACGTTAATGCGATCAATATCGGCTGTACGGTTCGCCTGAAGGATATTGAGTTTGATGAGGAAATGACATACAAGATCGTAGGTTCTACAGAGGCAGACGTTCTTGGCAATAAGATCTCCAATGAGTCTCCGGTAGGTGCTGCACTGATCGGCTCCAAGGTAGGAGATCAGATCGAGGTAGAGACACCGAACGGTGAGGTTGTTAAATACGAGATCCTTGAGATCCAGAAGTCAAAATAAGAGATAGAAACGGAGTGATAGAAAAGTGGCACAGCAGAATAAGAAGCCGCAGGCAGAGCAGGACGTGAATGCTTTGCTGAAGGTGCGTCATGAGAAACTTGCAAATTTACAGGAAGCGGGAAGGGATCCGTTCCGAATCACGAAATATGATGTGACAGTACATTCACAGGATATCAGAGACCGTTATGAGGAGTTAGAGGGACAGGAAGTATCTCTGGCAGGCCGTATGATGTTTAAGCGTGTGATGGGTAAAGCATCCTTCTGTAATATACAGGATCTGAAAGGAAAAATGCAGCTTTATGTTGCAAGAGATGAGATCGGTGAGGAGTCCTATGCGGACTTTAAGAAATACGATATTGGTGATATCCTTGGCGTAAAGGGTAAGGTATTTAAGACAAAGACAGGTGAAATCTCTGTTCATGCAGAGGAGATCGTTCTTCTTTCCAAGAGTCTGCAGATCCTTCCGGAGAAGCATCATGGACTGACCGATACCGATACCAGATATCGTCAGAGATATGTGGATCTGATCATGAATGAGGACGTGAAAGACACCTTCATTAAGAGATCCAAGGTGATCAGCTGCATCAGACGTTTCCTTGATGAGCAGGGCTTCATGGAGGTTGAGACGCCGATGCTTGTGTCCAACGCAGGCGGTGCTGCAGCAAGACCGTTTGAGACCCATTTCAATTCTCTGAATGAGGACTTAAAGCTTCGAATTTCTCTGGAGCTTTATCTGAAGAGACTGATCGTAGGCGGCATGGAGCGTGTTTACGAAATCGGTCGTGTATTCCGTAATGAGGGTCTGGACACCAGACACAATCCGGAATTTACATTGATGGAGCTTTATCAGGCATATACAGACTATCATGGCATGATGGATCTGACCGAGAAGCTGTATCGTCACGTTGCAAAGGAAGTGACCGGATCCGAGATCTTAAAGTACGGAGATCATGAGATGGATCTGTCCAAGCCGTTTGAGAGACTGACGATGGTGGATGCCGTTAAGAAGTATGCCGGCGTTGATTTCAACGAGATTCCGGATACTGAGGCTGCAAAGGCACTCGCAAAGGAAAAGGGAATTGAGTTCGAGGAGCGTCATCAGAAGGGTGACATCCTGAATCTGTTCTTCGAGGAGTATGTAGAGGATCATCTGATCCAGCCTACATTTATCATGGATCATCCGATCGAGATCTCTCCTCTGACCAAGAAGAAACCGGATAATCCGGATTATGTAGAGCGTTTCGAGTTCTTCATGAACGGCTGGGAGATGGCAAATGCTTACTCCGAGTTAAATGATCCGATCGATCAGAGAGCACGTTTTGAGGCACAGGAGAAAGCGCTGGCAGCAGGTGATGACGAGGCTGAGCATACCGATGAGGACTTCCTGAACGCTCTCAGCATTGGTATGCCTCCGACCGGTGGTATCGGCTTCGGTATTGACCGTATGGTTATGATGATGACCAACTCACCGGCGATCAGAGATGTGCTGCTCTTCCCGACAATGAAGAGCTTGGATTCTGACAAGAAATCCTCCAAGTCCTCCAAAGCAGTTTCCGCAGAGACAGACAAGCCGGCAGAGAAGATTGATTTCTCTAATGTAAAGATTGAACCATTATTCGAGGACGAGGTAGATTTCGATACCTTCAGCAAGTCTGATTTCAGAGCAGTTAAGGTTAAGGAATGTGTTGCCGTACCAAAGTCAAAGAAGTTATTACAGTTTACGCTGGATGACGGAACAGGGACAGACCGTACAATTCTCAGTGGTATCCACGCTTACTATGAGCCGGAGGAGCTTGTTGGCAAGACATTGATCGCAATCACCAACCTGCCACCGAGAAAGATGATGGGGATTGATTCCTGTGGTATGTTGCTTTCAGCAGTAAATAACCTGAAGGATTCCGAGGAGGAAGAACTTCATCTTCTTATGGTTGATAACCATATTCCAGCAGGAGCAAAGCTTTACTAAAAACGTGATGTACCTTATTGGTGGAAATTTGTAAAATTACAAAAATACGCCAATTTTACGCCAAACGATGTAGAGAATGAGCAGATTTGATGCTTATGGAAGTGGCGATATGATATAAT